>JAASSH010000491.1 GCA_021767985.1 Gammaproteobacteria bacterium
ACAATACCCTGGTTTTCCTCGGCCGCCTGTAACGCCACCACGTAGTTGTTGAAGCGCCTGAAATTTGCCCGCGAACCGTCGCAACCAAACTCGCGCAGCCAGGCATCCCAGCCGGTCCAGGCCGGATCGACGCTGTCGAGCTGCAACAATGGAAACCGCAACAGGTCTTCGGGATGCCGCAATTCATGCTGGGCCGCGAATTCAGGGCCGCATACCGGGTAAATTCGATCATCGAACAGCCTGGCTGCCTGCTCTCCGCGCCAGTTGCCGTCACCGTAACGAATACGGATATCGGCATTGACGAAACCGGCATCCGAAGGATTGTCCGAAATCGCGTGATTCAGGTTGATATCGCGGTACTGCCGCCAGAATCCGCCGAGCCGCGGCATCAGCCACAGCGATGCAAAGGCGGTAGTAGCCGCAATCGTGACATCGGAACTTTGCGCGCGATTCTTGAACTCCTGGCACAGGCGCCCGATTTGCTGGAAGCTCGAGCTCAGCACCTGGAACAGATCGATACCTTCCGGAGTCAGTTCCACGCCGCGATGGTGGCGCAGGAATAACGGACAGTCGAGCTCGGTTTCGAGACCCTTGACCTGGCGGCTAACCGCGCCCAGCGTCACGCCGAGTTCGCTCGCGGCCGCGGTGAAGCTGCCGTGACGCGCACAGGCGTCGAAGGTATTGAGACTGGTCAGGCTGGGTAACTGGTAATAACGTCGCGCCACGAAATGAGTTTACATCAAGTAAAGGCTAAAAGAAGATTTTTAATATTGCCAAATACTCTATTTCAGCGCAATGTATAAGATTAAGCATCATCCAGCTCCACCCCGGCTTGATATTGAGGATTAGACCTATGAACCAGTCTACAGCACCAGAGATTCCGCTGGACGCGATTCTGCAACCGATAGAAAAGGCCAGCGGCCTGCCAAACCAGGCTTATACCAGTAACGATTTCCTCGCCCACGAACGCGATCACGTGCTCGGCAAGAGCTGGGCCGGGCTCTGGTTTGCCAGCGATCTGCCGAAGAAAGGCTACGTCAAACCGGTCGACTTCATGGGGCTGCCGCTGGTAATCCTGCGCAACAAGCAGGACGAGATCAAGGTCTTCCATAACGTCTGCAGCCACCGCGGCATGATCCTGGTGCATGACGAAATGGAGGTCCAGGGCGCGCTGCGCTGCAAGTACCATTCATGGTCATACAACCTGGACGGTGAACTCAAGGGAACACCCCACCTCGGCGGCATCGGTCAACAGAAATCCGAGGGCTTCAATCACTGCGACCATGGACTGAAACCGGTGCGCTCGGTCGTATGGATGGATGTCGTGTTCATCAACCTGTCGGGCGATGCGCCCGATTTCGAAACCCACATCCAGCCGCTTACCGAGAAATGGACCCCCTTCCTCGGCAGCAGCGGCCTGGATCTGTTGCGCACCGCGACCAACGGCAAGGGCATGCAAATCGAGGTTAAATCGAACTGGAAGCTGGCGGTGGAAAATTACTGCGAAAGCTATCACCTGCCCTGGATCCACCCGGGCCTCAACACCTACTCGCGCCTGGAAGATCATTACCACATCATGTACGGCGACGACTTCGGTGGCCAGGGCAGCTACGCCTATCGCCTGTACGACCAGGCCGGCACCGCGTTACCGCGGTTTCCGGAATGGCCGCAAGACAAACTCGAGCAGGCGGAATACGTATCCTTTTATCCTAACGTGCTGCTCGGCATCCAGGCCGATCACGCGTTTGCGATGATCGTCGAGCCGGTCGCCTGCGACCGCTCGATCGAGCACCTGCGGCTGTATTACGTTGGCGACGAGGCGCTGGATGACGAGCATGCCGCCAGCCGCAGCGCGACGCTCGAATCCTGGCGCATGGTATTCAGCGAGGATATCGACGCGGTCGAGGGTATGCAGCGCGGCAGGCTGTCGCCCGGTTATGGCGGCGGCGTGTTTTCGCCGGCAATGGATAATCCGACCCATCATTTCCACCAGTGGGTGGCGCGCAAGCTGCAGGCCGCGGGCTAACTGTCGCTCAGGTCGAGATACAGCGGGCCGCGCGTCACCGGCCAGATGCCGCGACTGGCGGCGCGCCCGGCCTCGAACAACACGTAACTCTGCCCGCCGTAATGCGGTAACGGCCGCAGCAGCGTTTGCAGCGCCGCCGCATCATCCGCGCTAATCACCAGCACCGGGTTGCCGTTTTCCAGGCGCGCGGTCCAGGCCGCGGCGTTAGCGCCAGGCGCTGCTAATTCTGGCGGCCGCGTTAACTTCAGTTGCACGAGCTGTGACGCCAGGTTGTCGCTGCTCGTGATCAGCAACAGCGGCCGATCGATATCGCTGCGCGGATCCAGCGTTTCGAAACGCGCTTCGACATCCATCAACCTTGCCGCCAGATTGCGGGCGACCCGGTCGAACTCGGTATCGGAGGATCCGATCATGGTCACCGTCTTCGGGTTCAGCGTGACATCGCGCAGTATCGGCGGGGTTTCGTTTCGCTGCAGCAAGCGGAACACGTCGCTATCGGGATCGAAATGCAGGGAGCGCGGTTTCGAGCTGGTTACCCATTCGACCCGGGTCAGATTTTCGCTAACGATTATCTCGTGACGCTCGTGACCATCAGCGGTTTGCAGCAGCACCGGCAACCTGAAACGGTACCCGGAAACCGGCTGCAGGATTTCCACGCTGGTGCGAAAACCCTGTTCCAGCTGCTCGACGCGATGCGCGCCAAGGCTCAGGCGCGGAGCGCCGCGGCGATCGAGCCATTGCCTGAAAAACCAGTCGAGTTCCCTGCCGGCGCTTTGCTCGAACGCGGCCTGCAATTCATCCCAGCCGGCGATGCCGTAGCGATGCCGTTCCCAGAACAGGCGCAGGCCC
>JAASSH010000123.1 GCA_021767985.1 Gammaproteobacteria bacterium
ATCTCGATGATGTCGACGTTTCGGCCGAGTTACGCCAGGAGCGAACCGGTGACGCGGCGTCCAGGGTGGCACGTCATCCCCTGGTGCGCGAACGCCTGCTGGGGCTGCAGCGCGGCTTTTTCAGGCCTCCGGGGCTGGTTGCCGACGGGCGTGATATGGGCACCGTGGTGTTCCCCGATGCCCGTTTTAAGTTCTTTTTGTACGCAAGCCCCGAAATTCGTGCGCAAAGACGATATAAGCAGTTGATAAATATGGGGTTATCGGCTAATATCCCGCAGCTCCAGGCGGACATAGCCGAACGTGACGAACGCGATCAAAGTCGAACTGTCTCACCGCTCGTGCCCGCCGAAGACGCTCTGGTTGTGGAATCCAGTTTGCTCGACCTGGCGCAGGTAACGGAACTCGTGCTGAGCCATATTAGAGAGAAACAGTAACCACGACCTTATCAAGGCCCCTGCAGATGCACTATCTTCAGGGTTTTTTTAACTAACCAGATGGTTAATTGTATCCGGATTAACTGTCGTGAAACTCTTTTAGGATTCTTCCATGTCTGAAAACTTTGCAGAAATGTTTGAGCAAAGCATTAACCAAATGAATATGCGCGTCGGTGAAATAATCACTGGCGAGGTTGTCGATATCAACCGGGATGTTGTCATCGTCAACGCGGGCCTCAAGTCCGAGGGTGTTATCCCGGTAGAACAATTTTACGATGAAAACGGCGAGCTCGACGTCAAGGTCGGCGATACGGTCGAGGTTGCGCTGGATTCATTCGAAGACGGCTATGGCGAATCACGCCTGTCGCGTGAAAAAGCCAAGCGCGCACGCGCCTGGACCCGCCTCGAGCAGGCCCAGCAGGCCGACGAAATCGTTACCGGGCGCTTTACCGGTAAGGTCAAGGGCGGCTTCACCGTCGATATCGGCGAAATTCGCGCCTTCCTGCCCGGTTCGCTGGTGGACGTGCGTCCGGTGCGCGACACTGCCTATCTCGAGGAAAAGGAACTCGAGTTCAAGATCATCAAGCTCGACCAGAAGCGCAACAATGTCGTCGTTTCCCGCCGTGCCGTGGTCGAGAAAGAGTTCAGCGAAGAACGCGAAAAGCTGCTGGAAACCCTGAAAGAGGGTGAACGCGTGCGCGGTATCGTCAAGAACCTGACCGATTATGGCGCCTTCCTCGATCTGGGTGGTATCGACGGTCTGTTGCACATTACCGACATGGCCTGGAAACGTGTCAAGCATCCGTCCGAAGTAGTCGAAATCGGCCAGGAGATCGATGTCGTAGTACTCAAGTTCGACCGTGAAAAGAATCGGGTCTCGCTTGGCCTCAAGCAAATGGGCGATGATCCCTGGGAAAATCTCATGCGTCGTTACCCGGAAGGCACGCGCCTGTTCGGCCACGTCAGCAACATTACCGACTATGGCTGTTTCGTCGAGATCGAAGATGGCGTCGAAGGCCTGGTGCACGTTTCCGAAATGGACTGGACCAACAAGAATGTCAATCCCAACAAGGTTGTCACTCTCGGAGATGAAGTCGAGGTCGTGATCCTCGAGATCGACGAGGAACGTCGCCGTATTTCGCTTGGCATGAAGCAGTGCAAGGCAAATCCCTGGGAAGAATTCGGTACTACCAACAACAAGGGCGACATCATTTCCGGCAAGATCAAGTCGATTACCGATTTCGGTATCTTTATCGGGCTGGAGGGAAATATCGATGGCCTGATTCATCTCACCGACCTGTCCTGGAACAAGCCAGGTGAGGAAGCGGTGCGCGAATATCAAAAGGGACAGGAAGTCGAAGCCATGGTATTGTCGATCGATCCCGAGCGTGAGCGCATCTCGCTGGGCATCAAGCAGATCGAAAAAGATCCGTTCGCGAGCTTTATCGCGGACAAGCCCAAGGGTAGTATTGTATCTGGCACGGTTGTGTCAGTTGATGCCAAGGCGGCAGTGGTCGATCTCGGCGATGGCATCGAGGGTCTGTTACGGGCTTCCGAGATGGCCAAGGACCGGGTAGAGGACGCCCGTTCGTTTCTTAATGAAGGCGACCAGATCGAAGCCAAGATAACCGGAATGGACCGCAAGGGGCGTAGTATTTACCTGTCGATCAAAGCCAAGGATAGCGATGAGGAACAGGAAGCGTTGAAAGATTACGCGGCCAGTAGCGATGCCAAGGCGGCCACTACGAGCTTTGGTGATCTGCTCAAGGAAAAAATGGATTCCTGATCCACAATCGGGTGGCGGGGACATCCCGCCACCAATCCAGATTATTGGACCAAGAGATGAACGAAACAGAATTTGTACCATCGATGACCAAATCGGACCTGATCGATAATCTAGCGAGAAATCAGGGACACCTGGCTTATAAGGACGTCGAGCTGGCGGTAAAAAGTTTGATCGAAATGATGAGCAGCGCACTGTCAAACGGTGAACGCATTGAAATCAGGGGATTTGGCAGTTTCAGCCTGCATTATCGGCCACCGAGAACGGGGCGTAACCCGAAGTCGGGTGAAAAGGTGGATTTACCCGGTAAATACGTACCGCATTTCAAACCCGGCAAGGAGTTGCGCGATCGCGCCAATAATCAGAAATAGCCTCATTCAAGCCGTCCAGCCGGATACGGCCACTTAACTATGGATATCTGGCTTTTCCTGTTAGTCCTGGCCGCAATCATCATCGGCTGGTTGCTAGGGCGGTGGCAACCTTTCAAGCGAAAAGGCGAGCAGCAGAGGCCAGATCAATTTTCCGAACGCTACGCCAGGGGCTTGAACTACCTGCTGGCGGACGATTCGGACAACGCGATAAAGATATTCACCGACCTGATCGAGGTCAACAAGGACACCATCGAAATCCATATCGCCCTGGGTAATCTGTTTCGTTCCAAGGGCGAAGTGGATCGCGCCATAAAGGTGCATCAGAACCTGCTGGCGCGACCGAACCTGACTCGCAGACAACGCCAAATGGCGATTGCCGAGCTGGCCAGCGATTATCTAAAGGCCGGGTTGCTCGATCGCGCGGAAAAGCTTTATCGGGAAATGATCGATCTCGATGTCGACACCAGCCATGCCTATCGCCGGCTGCTCGATCTGTATATTACCGAGAAATCCTGGAGTGAAGCGGTCGAGTGCGCCGAGGCCCTGTACCAGATGGATGAGCCAGAAGCGGACGTCGCCTACAGCCAGTGCCTGTGTGAAATTGCCAGCGAGGCAATCGACAGTGGTAACAATCGGCTGGCGCGTAAAAATCTCGATCGTGCAATCGAAGTCGATCCGGATTGTGTACGAGCGGCGTTGTTGCTGATCAAACTGCATATGAATACCGATAATCTGGCCGCGGCAAAACGAATATTCCAGCGACTGACGCGTGAGAGCCCGGAATACATGGGGCTGTATATCGAACCTGCGCACCAGATCTATCTCAACCGCGAGGCTGCCGTTTACCAGGATTTTCTACAGCAGCAATACAAGCGGCACCCGTCGACGCGTCTCGCGATTGCCTTGCTCGAGCAGTATGCTCGTAATGACGAAATCGATAAGGCGCGAGAATTTCTATCCGATATACTGCATCAATCACCGTCGTTCGAGGCCTTTGAGTTCGCGCTGCGCTTTCTTAAGTCAAACCCCGATCAGCTCGGCGAGACCTGGGAGACCCTGTCGACATTTCTGAAAACGCTGCAGGACAAGAAAACCGAGTATGTTTGTGCACGTTGTGGTTATGAAAGCCATGCGATACAGTGGCTTTGTCCGAGCTGTCGCAACTGGGCTTCGATGAAGCAGATCAAGCTATGAAAGATCCTAAAATTATCGTTGCGCTCGACTTCCCCGATCACGATCAGGCTATCGAGTTTTCCCGTAAGACTTCTCCCGATCAGTGCCGCTTGAAAGTCGGTAAGGAATTGTTTACCAGTGCCGGACCGGCGCTGGTCGAAGCGCTGGTCGATAGCGGCTACGATGTATTTCTCGATCTGAAGTTTCACGATATACCGAACACGGTTAAAAAAGCCGCCAGCGCCGCCGCCAAACTGGGTGTCTGGATGCTGAACGTGCATGCCCTCGGCGGATCGGAGATGATGCGGGCCGCACGTGAAGGTATAGAAGTAATTGCACATCGCCCGTTCCTGATCGCGGTTACCGTGCTGACCAGCATGTCGTCTCGCGATTTAAACGAAATCGGTATGGAGATGCCGTTGCCGCAACTGGTCGACCGATTAGCGCAAAGCAGCATCGATAGCGGTCTCGACGGAGTTGTCTGCTCCGCCCGGGAAGCTCCCGCACTGCGCGCCTCTATCGGCGATGCCGCATTGCTGGTGACTCCCGGAATCCGACCCGAGTGGGCAGCCGCGGACGATCAACATCGCATCGTGACGCCGCGCCAGGCACTGGCGAACGGCGCCAGTTATCTGGTGATTGGACGTCCGATCACCCAGCACGAGGATCCGGCCGAAGCGCTGAGGCTGATCACGCAATCGATTTCATAGTCGGCAAGGGGCAGGGCTGATGACAGCCATCGGGCGAATCGTTACACTATTGCCAGATTTGATCATTACAACGACTATAAATGGATCCCAACTTTCTAGAGTTTGAACAGCCGATCGCTGAGCTCCAGGCCAAAATTTCCGAGTTGCGTTATGTCACCGATGACTCTGACATAAACATCAGCCAGGAAATAAAAACCCTCGAGCGCAAGGCCGAGTCGTTGACCACGTCGATATTTTCGAAACTTTCGGCATGGCAGATTTCACAACTATCGCGGCATCCCAACCGGCCATACTCGACCGACTATATCGAACGTATCTTTACCGACTTCGAGTACCTGCATGGCGATCGCGCATTTGCCGACGATTATCCCGTCGTCGGTGGCGTCGGAAGGCTGGAGGGCAAGCCGGTGATGGTGATCGGACAGCAGAAGGGACGCGATACGCGCGAAAAAATCAAGCGTAATTTCGGCATGCCGCGACCCGAGGGTTACCGCAAGGCGCTGCGTCTGATGAAGATGGCCGAGAAATTTAAAATGCCCCTGCTGACACTGGTCGACACGCCAGGCGCCTACCCGGGTATCGGCGCCGAGGAGCGCGGGCAGAGCGAAGCGATTGCGCGTAATCTGTATACCCTGGCCGAGTTAAAAACCCCAATCATCTGTACCGTTATCGGTGAGGGTGGATCCGGCGGCGCGCTCGCAATTTGTGTCGGCGATCGAATCAATATGCTGCAGTACGCGACCTATTCGGTTATCTCGCCCGAGGGCTGCGCGTCCATTCTGTGGAAAAGCGCCGACAAGGCCTCGCAGGCGGCCGAGGCGATGGGGATAACTGCCGAGCGTCTGTATTCGCTCAAGTTGATCGACAGTATTATCAACGAACCGCTCGGTGGCGCGCATCGGGATTATGACCAGGTAGCCGAATCGCTCAAGCAGAACCTGGCCGAAAGCCTGGAGGCACTGGAGACGATGACTATCGACAAGTTGCTCGATAAGCGTTATCAGAAGCTGATGGCTTTTGGCAAGTACCGGGAAAGCTGACAGCTCACCGCAAGCCAGTCACATGCAATCATGCCTGGAATCGATTCCTGACGATATCCGTCGCGTCTTCGTGGCCTACAGCGGTGGTCTAGATTCCAGCGTGTTGCTGCACCTGCTGCTATCGAGCGAGCGAGGATACGAAATCCGGCCCTGGCACATCAACCATGGCCTGGTCGAGAACGCCTCGCAGATGGAGCAGTTCTGTATTCAACAGGCGCAGGTTTATGGCCTCGAAATTCGCGTCGACCGACTTGACCTGACGAACGTCGACAGCAATATCGAGGCGGTCGCGCGTCATCAACGTTACCGCCTGTTCGAAGAAAATACGCAGGCCGGCGATTGCATACTGACCGCACATCATGCCGATGATCAGGCTGAAACTTTCTTAATGAATGCGCTACGCGGCTCGGGAGTTGCCGGGCTGCGCGGTATTGCGAAGCAGCGTCGCCTGGGTTCGTCACTGCTATTGCGTCCGCTGCTGGAATTCAGTCGCGAGCAGCTGGAAGATTACGCCAATCGGTACGAGCTCGCCTGGTTTAACGATCCCAGCAATCAAAACCCGAGATTCGACCGCAATTATCTGCGGCGCGAGATTATGCCGCTGATCAGGCAACGCTGGCCGGGTTATCAGGACGCGCTGTCGACAAGTAGCGAGATACAATCCGAGACGCAGGCCTTACTCGATGAAATCGGATCGCAGGATTATCAGGACCTGCATATCCCGGATCCTGGCAAAATCGATCGACTGGATATCAACGGAATGTTGCAACTGTCGTTGCCGCGCCGCAAAAACCTGGTGCGTTACTGGATTACGAATGCCGAACTGCCGAATCCGCCGTTTTCCCGCTTGCAAGAACTGATGCACCAACTGCAGGCTCGACCCGACGCCATGCCCGAGATAGTTATGCCGGACTACTCGCTGCGGATATACGATCGGCAACTTTTCCTGGTACTCGAAGGTGCGCGCGATAAATGCAGCGGTGCGTTCGACTTTGGTCAGAGTGAAGAGATCGAGATCCCGCAGCTGAATTTACGGCTGAGTCGCAGGGAGATTTTGGGACGGTTCGGTGTTGAGGATAAAAACCAGTCATTGACGCTAAAA
>JAASSH010000492.1 GCA_021767985.1 Gammaproteobacteria bacterium
GACGAGGACATCAGGAATTGATCGTCGTCGCGGCCCATGATGCAGCTCCTGAACTCGGCGCCACTGGCAGGCTTGAAGCGCCCGGTCAACGGCTCGCCCTGCCCCCGCGCCGAAGGCAGCGTATGCGCGGTCAGCGCATAGGCGCGACCGAAAGAATCGACGAACACCACGCTCTGGTTACTCTTGCCCTGGGCCATGTCCAGGAAACCGTCACCGGATTTGTAGTTGAGACTGCGCGCATCGATATCGTGGCCCTTGGCGGCCCGCACCCAGCCCTTGCTGGACAGCACCACGGTTAGCGCCTCGGACGGCACCAGGTCTGATTCGTCGAGCGCACGCGCGGCCTCGCGGCTGACGATTGGCGAGCGCCGCTCGTCGCCATAGGTTTCCGCATCTTGCTGGATTTCATTCTTGATCAGGGTCTTGATGCGGCGGTCCGAACCGAGCAGTTTCTCGAGTTCCTTCTTCTCTTCGCTGAGTTCATCCTGCTCGCTGCGAATTTTCATTTCTTCGAGTTTGGCGAGGTGACGCAGCTTGGTCTCGAGTATCGCCTCGGCCTGGATATCGCTGATCTTGAAAGTCTTGATCAACTCCTGCTTGGGGTCATCCTCCTCGCGCACGATACGAATCACTTCATCGAGGTTCAGAAAGGCAATCAACAGGCCTTCGAGCACGTGCAGCCGCGCATCGACCTTGTCGAGCCGCCACTGCAGACGCCGGCGCACGGTCGTGACCCGGAACGCGATCCATTCCTGCAGGATCTGCTTCAGGTTTTTAACCTGAGGCCGACCGTTGGTGCCGATCATGTTCATGTTGACACGGTAGGTGCGTTCGAGGTCGGTGGTTGCAAACAGGTGTCCCATCAGGGATTCGATATCGACGCGATTGGAACGCGGCACGATAACCAGGCGTGTCGGATTCTCGTGGTCGGACTCGTCGCGCAGGTCATCCACCATCGGCAGCTTCTTGGCCAGCATTTGTTGCGCGATCTGTTCCATGACCCGGGCGCCGGAAACCTGGTGCGGCAGGGCGGTGACGATAATATCGCCGTCCTCGCGTTCGAACACCGCGCGCATTCGGATCGAACCGTGGCCGCTTTCGTACAGGCTGCGTAATTCTTCCTGCGGCGTGATGATTTCCGCTTCGGTCGGGTAGTCGGGCCCCTTGACGTGCTCGAGTAAATCATCGAGCGGGGTCTTGGCCTTGTCCAGCAGCATCACGCAGGCCCTGGCTATCTCGCGCAGATTATGCGGCGGCAGGTCAGTCGCCATGCCAACCGCGATGCCGGTAGTACCGTTGAGCAGAATATGCGGCAGGCGCGCTGGCAACAATGACGGCTCCTGCATGGTGCCGTCGAAATTGGCGATCCAGTCGACCGTACCCTGGTCGAGCTCCTGCAGCAGTACCCGAGCGAACGCCGACAACCGCGATTCGGTATAGCGCATCGCCGCGAAAGACTTGGGGTCGTCGGGAGAACCGAAATTACCCTGCCCGTCGATCAGCGGGTAGCGATAGGAAAATTCCTGCGCCATCAGCACCATCGCCTCGTAACAGGCGCTGTCACCATGCGGATGGTACTTACCCAGCACGTCGCCGACGGTACGCGCCGACTTTTTGTGCTTGGAACTGGCCGACAGGCCGAGTTCCGACATCGCGTAAATGATACGCCGCTGCACCGGCTTCAGCCCATCGCCAATATGCGGCAAGGCGCGATCGAGAATCACGTACATCGAGTAGTCGAGGTAGGCCTTCTCGGTAAAAAGGTGGAGCGGCTGCTGTTCGACGCCCTCGTAATCTAGTTCCATGTTTTCGCTCATACTTCGGCCAGGTCTCCCTTGGTTTGCAGCCAGTCCTTGCGATCGGCGGCGCGCTTCTTCGCCAGCATCATGTCCATGATTTTGAAAGTCTTGTCGCCGGGCGCGATGGTAAGCTGCGCCAGGCGGCGCGTGTCCGGCGCGATGGCGCTCTCGCGCAGCTGCATCGGATTCATTTCACCGAGCCCCTTGAAGCGGGTAACGGTAACCTTGCCCTTGCGTTTCTCCGCGGTGATACGATCGAGTATGCCGTCGCGTTCCGCTTCGTCGAGCGCGTAATACTTGTCCTTGGCGATGTCGATCCGGTACAGCGGCGGCTTGGCCACATAGACATGTCCTTTCTCGACCAGCGGCCGGAAATGTCGCAGAAACAGCGCACATAACAAGGTCGCGATATGTGCACCATCGGAATCGGCATCGGCGAGGATACAAATTTTGCCGTAGCGCAGGTTAGCCAGGTTATCGGACGCCGGTTCGACACCGATCGCAACCGAGATGTCATGCACTTCCTGCGACGCCAACACCTGGTCCGACGGCACTTCCCAGGTGTTCAGTATCTTGCCGCGTAACGGCATGATCGCCTGGAACGCGCGGTCCCGCGCCTGTTTGGCCGAGCCGCCGGCCGAATCGCCCTCGACCAGGAACAGTTCGGTACGCGCCACGTCCTGGCTGCTGCAATCCGACAGCTTGCCGGGCAACGCCGGGCCGGTCGTAACTGTCTTTCGCACTACCTTCTTGGCGCTTTTCAGTCGGCTTTGCGCGCTGGAAATCGCCAGCTGCGCGAGCTGGTCGCCAATATCGGCATGCTGGTTCAGCCACAGGCTGAAGGAATCCTTGGCCACGCCGGAAACGAAGGCCGCGGTTTCCCGTGACGACAGCCGTTCCTTGGTCTGGCCCGAAAACTGTGGGTCCTCCATCTTGACCGAAAGCACGAAGCTAACCTTGTCCCAGACGTCGTCCGGCGACAGCTTGACCCCGCGCGGCAACAGGTTGCGAAACTCGCAGAACTCGCGGATAGCGTCGGTGATGCCGGTGCGCAGACCGTTGACATGGGTTCC
>JAASSH010000493.1 GCA_021767985.1 Gammaproteobacteria bacterium
CCTGCTCGCCAGCACGCTGCGCACCATCATCGCCCAGCGCCTGGTGCGCCGTGTGTGCCAGAGCTGCAGCGAGGACTACACCCCGACCGAATTCGAGACCGGCTGGCTGCGTGACGATTTGCTGATCGACGTTAGCCGCTACCAGTACAAGAAGGGCCGCGGCTGCAAACAGTGCGGCGAGACCGGTTACCAGGGGCGGATGGGCGTTTACGAATTGCTGGACATGAATCCCGAGCTGGCGGAGAAACTGCGCCACGACGATTCGCAGGGATTCGTCGAGGCCGCCGAACGCGCGCCCGGCTACCAGCCCCTGGTGATGGTGGCGCATGAACATGCTGTCTACGGCCTGACCACGATCGAAGAAATGCTGCGTCTCGCCGGCGAGGTGCCCGACGACGTTCTCGATCATCCGCCGGTGCTGGAGATCGATGACTGATGCCGCATTTCGAGTTCAAGGGCAGAAGCGCTAACGGTCAACCGATCGACGGCGAGATCGAGGGCGCCAGCAGCACGGCGGTTGCCGGCCTGTTGATGGATCGCGGCGTCACGCCGATCTCGATCGTCGAAAAGAAACAGCAGATCGACGTGATCGAAGTCTTCAGGGAGCGCTTCGACCTGCACAAGATCAGCATCGAGGAATTGCTGATGTTCACGCGCCAGATGGGTGCGCTGATCAAGGCCGGTATTCCTATCACGCGCGCCATCTCGGGTATTCTCGAATCGGTCGAGAATCCGCTGTTGATCAAATCTCTGCGCGATATCCTCGAACAACTCGAATCGGGACGCAGCCTGTCGGTTTCCTGTGCGCGCCACCCGCGAGTCTTCAGTAATCTCTATATCAGCATGATCCAGGTCGGCGAAAATACCGGGCGCCTGGATGAAACCTTTGCGCTGATGGCGGATTATATCGATCGTAATCGCCGCATCACGCAGAACATCAAGACCGCGCTGCGATACCCGACGACGGTTATCATCGCCATCGCTATAGCAATGGCGATCCTGAATCTGTTTGTGATTCCTAAGTTTGCAGCCTTTTTCGAGGCCAACGAGCTAGAACTACCCTGGCAGACTGTATTGCTGCTTAATATGTCCAATTTTTTCGTCGAATACTGGGGCTTTGTGGGGGTTGCGTTGATTGCCACGGCAATTGGCTTCAAACGTTATATCAATAGCGTGACCGGGCGCCTCAGATGGCACCGGTTCATTGTGCGTGCGCCGCTGATTGGCGATATTATGCACCGCGGGATGATGGCGCGATTTGCGCGTTCTTTCGCGATGGCCTACGGCGCCGGGGTTCCGATCGTCCAGGCGATGGGTGTAATCGCGCGTTCCATCGGCAACGATTTTATTGCCAGTCACGTGAACGGCATGCGTGAGGGTATCGAACGCGGCGAAGCGCTGACGCGCGTGGCTCATCGAACCGGAATGTTTACCCCGGTGGTGATGCAAATGTTCGCGGTCGGTGAGGAGGCCGGTAATCTTGACGAAATGATGACTTTCATCGCTGATTTTTATGAAGAAGAAGTCGATTACGACGTCAAGACCCTGTCAGACAAGATTGAACCGCTGATTTATGTCGCGATCGGCGCGATGGTTCTGGTGCTGGCGCTGGGTATCTTTGTACCGATGTGGGACATCGCGCAACTCGCGGGCCGATGAATACCATCGGCTCCCATCCGGGAGCAATCCTGTTCCGGCTCAGCGTCATGATCATCGTGATCGCGATTCTGGTGGTGATCTTTTTCCGCTACACCAATGACACTCAGAAGGCAATTGAACGGCAATCGATCATGCAAACCAGACGTATCATAGATTCGTCACTCGCTGTGGTATTCGCCAGCTACGCTGTCAAGGGCCGGTTAAGTGAATTGAACCAGATGGAAGGTGCGAACCCGTTTGTTTTTCTTGAGGAGTTTAATTTACGGCCGACGACTTATCGGGGCGAAATAGCACGAGAAGATCTGGCTATGCTGAAACCGGGGTGGTATTACGTTCAGACAACCGGCAATGTTGTATATGTTCCAAGGTTTTTGCTCGACCCGGAATGGTACTCTTTGAAATTGAATTTTGACGATGATAACCAGTCTGGCCTGTTCGAATCCGAGAGTGACCGCTTTCGCAATCTACAGTTCGTCAGAAAAATGAAGCCATAAATAAAAAACCACGCCTGAATTAAATCCGACGTGGTTTTCGACTAAGTTAATGAGTCAGGCTTATGGTGTGCAGAGAATGGTTGCCGTTGCCGGGGTATCGGTGCCGGATCCGGCACTATCAACGGTGCAGTTGAAGGATGCTACCGTCGTGCAGTCGCCGGTACCTGCCCAGTTGTAACCCGCTGGACGCGTGCCGGAGGCAAACAGGTTATCAACGAATCCCGGGTCGGTGGCGCAGTTTTCGGCAGCAGTACTAATTGCGACTCCGTTGGCGGGATTCAATGTGCGCGCGGCAAAGTTGATCGACGAGGCTGCCGAAAGTTCACTGGCGATACCTTCGTTTGCGGCGTTTTGAGCGTCGCCCGACAGATCCTGGAACCGGCCCAGGGCGGTGACGCCAAGAATTCCCAGCAGAACGATGACGACCACCAGTTCTACCAGCGTGAAACCTTTTTGTGACTTAAGCATTGTCTATACTCCCAGTACTCGAGTAATTTGTTGAATCATTTTGTGATTGTTAACTTACTTAAAGTAATATAGTTGATAAGTACTATAAGTAAATGATTTCTAGTAAAATTATTTTAAAAATAATACGTTTAGCGGCCTAATTTCCTGACCTGATTCAGATGAGTTTAGTAAAGAATTATCACAGTGCCGGATTTTCGTTGGTCGAGCTGATCACGGTGGTCACCTTGCTCGGAATCCTGGGCGTGGTTGC
>JAASSH010000124.1 GCA_021767985.1 Gammaproteobacteria bacterium
TACCAGGAAAAAACCTATTTCAATCCTGGCGACACCGGGTTCCGGGTGTGGGACACCCGCTACGGCAGGCTCGGCGCCGGCGTCTGCTGGGATCAGTGGTTTCCGGAAGCGGCTCGCAGTATGGCCTTGATGGGCGCGGAGCTACTGCTCTATCCGACCGCGATAGGATCCGAACCACCGCCTGCGATCACGCTCGATTCGAGTGGCCACTGGCAGCGCACCATGCAGGGCCATGCCGCGGCTAATATGGTCCCGGTGATCGCTTCCAATCGTATCGGTACCGAGCACGCCACCCAGGATTCGTCGCTGGAGATAACTTTCTACGGCCACTCGTTTATCGCCGACCACACCGGCGCCATCCAGTGCGAGGCCGACGATCATAGCGAAACCGTGCTGGTGCACGAGTTCGATCTGCAGGCAATACGCGAATATCGTACCGCCTGGGGACTTTACCGAGACCGCCGGCCGGATCTCTACCAAACGCTGGCAACCCTCGATGGCCGGGTCAGCTAGGTACGCGCGATATCGACCGCGAGCCGGACAGCGAACCGGAGCCCCGGCGGTGCCGGGCGCCACGTCTGCTTGCGCGGGTTCGACATACCGGCTCATCAACCTGAACAACGAATCATTACCGGAGGCCAGCGATGCTGACTGTATTTACTGAAAACCACGCACTGCGCGACGCCAAAACCGAACTCTATGGCGGCCTGCTGGTACCCCCCTTCGAATGCCCGGTACGTGCCGAGCATGTCATCGAGCGCGTGCGCGAGGTCAAACTGGGGGAAATTATCGCACCGCGGAACTTCGACATCGAGGCGGTAACGCGTATTCACGACGCCGATTTCATCAGGTTTCTCGAAACCTGTTGGGAAGAATGGAGCGCCTCGGGCTACGAGGGCGAGGCAATCCCGACCTGCTGGCCGGCACGCGGGATGCAGCAGGAACGCGTGCCGCATCACATCGATGGCAAACTCGGGCATTATGCAATGGCCGCCGAAACCTCGATCTCCAATGGTACCTGGGAGGCGGCGCGCGCCAGCGTCGACGTCGCGTTGACCGCACAGGCAGCAATGCGCGATGGCGCTCGCGAAGCCTTCGCCCTGTGCCGCCCGCCGGGTCATCATGCCGCGTCAGACATGTTCGGCGGCTACTGTTTCATCAATAACGCCTCGGTCGCCGCCCAGGCCTTTCTCGATCAGGGCGCGGCGCGAGTCGCGCTGCTGGATGTCGACTTCCATCATGGCAACGGCAGCCAGGCAATTTTCTACGACCGCGACGACGTGATGTTCCTGTCGCTGCATGGAGATCCGAGCGACGCCTTTCCGCATTTTCTCGGTTACGCAGACGAGACCGGCCAGGGCGCGGGCGAGGGTTATAATCACAACTATCCGATGGGCCCGGGCACCAGTTTCGCCACCTGGGGCGCGGCGCTCGAAGACGCCTGTCAAAAGATTGGGAACTATGCGCCGGATGCGCTCGTGGTCTCGCTCGGCGTCGATACCTTCGAGCACGACCCGATTTCGTTTTTCAAGCTATCGAGCGACGACTTCAAAAGATATGGCGCAACCATCGCGCAGCTGAATCTGCCGACGCTTTTTATCATGGAGGGCGGCTACGCGGTCGAGGAAATCGGGATTAACGCGGTCAATGTGCTCGAGGGCTACGAGGGCCGATAGAAATCCGCATCATTCCCGCGCAGTTACCGGGATAACTTCAAAGATTCCGTTTGACAGATATAACCTTAACTTGCCCCATATCAAGGTTTTCTGACGCCAGTTATCGATACTTCAAAAGATAACGTGTAGGCTAACGGCCTTGGCAGAAAGTAGTAATCGGGAGTTATAAACGTTGGATACGAATGACTACAAGCAGGTCCTGCTGGATATGAAGCAGGACATCACCAATCGCATCAACGCGATTGACCGGGACATCAGGCATGAAGGCATGTCGGCCGACTGGAGCGAGCAGGCGAGCGAACGGGAAAACGACGAAGTCCTCGAATCGCTGGGCAACAGTTCGGAACTGGAATTGCTCAAGGTCAACTACGCCCTGAAAAGAATCGAAGACGGCAGCTATTTCCAGTGCGACGAATGCGGCGCCGACATTCCGCCCGCGCGGCTGGAACTGTTGCCATTTACCGCCCACTGCGTGGACTGCGCCGAAAAAATTGAAGGATAGACGGATTAACCCATGTTGACTGAAAAACACGATCTGGTACACGAATTACCCGAACACCGGGACGCCATCCATAACCTGAAGATGAGTAATCAGCATTTCGCGCGGTTATTCGATGAGTACCACGAAATTGACCACGAAATTCATCGGATCGAAACCGGCGTCGAAAACACCTCGGACGACTATCTCGAAGAGCGCAAGAAAATCAGGCTACACCTCAAAGACGAGCTCTACCGGATGATAAAGGAAGCCTAGAGGCTGACCTCACTGGTTTCGATATACTCCGCAATAATGCAACCGTTTTCGGTGTAGGAACAATGTTGCGTGCCTGCTTTCAACCATACGAGGTCCCCGGGCCGATAAACAGTTCCGTCGTTGTCGGTTAAGTCGCCACTGATAATCAAAAACTCTTCGTTACCACGATGCTCGTGCGGAATCGTGGTGTAGCCGGGCTCCATCTTGTAGACATTAAATCCGGTACCTAAGGGTTTGCTGCGATCGAGTTGCAGTACGCTGCCATCATATTCGCCGCGATCAGTAACTAGAGGCTCGAACTCGGCCTCATAAATATTGACGACAATACGCTCGCCTTCGGCTACCGGTTTCATTTCCATCTCGATCTCCTTCAATCGTTTTTCAGTTGGGTGATTTCACGACGGAATGGTAACGCATCACCGATGTCCGGTGTATCCAGCTCACGCGCGTAACGATGTCCGGCATAAGTCGCCCAGGCAATCGGCGCCGGGGACTCGGCGTCGCCGATCAGCCTGATTGACTTGATGCCGTTGGTTTCCCATTCGTCCTCGCGCGCGCTGAGCTCCCGCCACAGGTTATCGTTACCCATTCTCGAAGCCACCATCACTACCGCATCGCATGGTATCTCATCCTCCTGCCCGGAAAAGCTGCAGGCACTGACAACCTTGCCCTGTTCGATCCGGGTAAGCGCGCGATTGAGCACGATTGTTACACCCAGTTCGGCCAGACGGGCATGTATCGTTCCCTGTTCGAGCGTATTGTTACTCCATTCCGAAACCCTTGCCGCCGGCGTCAACAGTGTCACCTCGGCGCCGCTTTCGGCCAGCAGTTCGGCAACGACCCCGCCCATGTAATAGTGGTCGTCGTCGAATACGATCACCCTGCCCGCAGGAAGTTTGCCATCCATCAGGTCATCCGGCGTATACACCGGCAAAGAATCATCGTTTGGCGGCGGTACCACGTGGACTCTCGCCACGCCGTCGGCGCGCCAGCGGGAGCCCGTCGCCAGCACCACGTGCTCGAAGCCAAACTCGAGGATATCGTCGGCGCCGAGTTCATTGTCGAGATAGATATCCACGTTCGGCATCTGGCTCAACTGGTACTCGCGGTAATCCGCGACACGCCCCCAGGCGGAAAGCCCGGGGAGCTTGCGCTCGCGCGCGACGCGTCCGCCAAGCTCGGTGCCCGCCTCGGCCAGCACCACCTGGTAGCCGCGCATACCGAGCGCGCGCGCCGCTTCGAGCCCGGCTGGCCCGGCACCGACTACCAGCACCGTTTCGCTGTCGCCTTTAGCCTCGATTTTTTCGGGGTGCCAGCCCTTACGCCATTCCTCCATGAAGGTAGGATTTTGCGTGCAGCGCGATATCGACATGGTCATATCGCCGCTGATGCATATGTTGCAGCCGATACACTCGCGGATATCCTCGATTCGACCCTCGTCGATCTTGCGTGGAATGAACGGATCGGCGATCGACGGCCGTGCACAGCCGATAAAATCCAGAATCCCGGATTTGACCTGCCTGACCATGACGTCGGGCGAGGTAAAGCGACCTACCCCGACCACAGGTTTCGGTGTCAACGCCTTGATACCCTCGACCAGCGATTGTTGCGCGGCCTCTTCCTTGAAACGCGACGGCCCCGAACAATCCGCCCAGGTGCCATGCGCCAGATCCCACAGATCCGGCAGTTCCGCATGCATCTCGATCAGATCGCGCACCTCGCTGTTACCGAACCCGAGATCGCCGATGGTTTCATCCAGCGACAGTCGTAAGCTGATGCCGCAGGAATCGCCAACTTCGTCCCTGCATTCCTCGATCAATTCGCGCATCAGGCGCGCACGGTTTTCGAGGCTGCCGCCATACTCGTCGTTGCGCTGGTTGGTCGCGCGCGACAGGAAATGCTGGATCACGCCATGACCGTGCGCGGCGTAGAGGCAGATCAGATCGATGCCCGCGGTTTTCGCACGCCGGCAGGCATTACGGTGCCACCGATACAGGTCGCGAATATCCTGCTTCGTCATCGCGCGCGCGCTGACCGGGTCGGAAGTGTAGGAGCGGATCGGCATCGCCGACGGCGCCAGCGGGATTTCCCGGGTGTAGAGATTTGGCCCGTTGACCCCGGCATAGGTCAGCTCGGTGCCCTCGAGCGCGCCGTGCTCGTGGATCGCATCGGCCATCTTCGCCATGATCGGGATGTCCTCGTCGTCCCACAGGCGCAGTTCGATATAGGGCGCGATTTCCGAGCTGTGATGCATCTCGGTCTGCTCGGTAAACAGCACACCCCAGCCACCCTCGGCCTTGACCCGCCGCATCTCCGCGGCCGCGGACGGGTCGCGGTAACCGCCGCCGTTACAATGCGGCACCTGGAAAAAACGGTTTTTTGCAGTTACCGGTCCGATTTGCACCGGTTCGAATAAAATATCGTAGCGCGGATCTCTGCTCATGATTCCCCCGGAGGTGTTAAATTCTCGCCATTCCCGGTATTTTCTCGGTGCTGATCTGTTGCCGGCAGAACTGGCTGAAACTGTCGACGACAATGGTTTTTTTAATCGTCGCCAGGGTCGCAATACCGAGCGTCAGGCCCGGGTTGAACCCCGATAAAGGAACATATTTCAAATCATTGCCGTCGAGCGACTTTTGATTGATCGGGCGCACGTTGCCGAGACTGTAGCCGTAACCCCTGGCGACCAGGCTGCGCTGCACCTCGATATGCCGCGTGCGCGCGTAAATCCTGGGTTTAAGATTCTGACTATCGAACAGCGACATGAAATAGGTATTGCTTAACGGCAGATCGAGAAAAACGAACCTTTCCTCGGCGAGATCGGTGAGTGGAATCGATTTCTTACCGGCAAGTCGATGATCGGCCGCCAGCAAAACGTAAGGCTTGAGCTCGGCCAGCGGGATAAAGGCGATATCGCTATCCAGCTGCAGGTTATAGGTTAGCGCCAGATCGATAGTTCCCTTCTTGAGTTTGCTCAACAGTTCTGCCTGATTACCCTCGCTGACGTTAACCTCGACACCATCGTGTGACTGCATGAAGCCATGGCACAGTTCGGGAGTTACGATCGGCGCCAGCGGGATGAAGCAGCCGACATTGATCGACCCGAAGATCTGGTCAGAGAGCTTGCCGGCAAAGCTCTTCAGTTCCTCGGCGTCACGCAGTAATGCCTTGGCGCGATCCATGATCTGGCCGCCCCCGGTGGTCAGACTCATGCCCTGGGCGTGATGCCGGATAAACAACTGGATCTGGAAAACATCCTCGAGATGCGCAATCGCGTTCGAGATAGACGGTTGCGATACGTGTATATTCTCGGCCGCGCGCAGGATACTGCCGGCTTCCCCGGCAGCTACGAAATACGCTAGTTGTTTCAGCGTGAACTGCACCGCAGGCCACCTCAGTCTTCGGGGATCACGGCAATAACATCAATTTCCATCAACCATTCGGGCTGCCCCAACCCGGCAACCACGATTCCGGTCGAGATCGGAAACACGCCCTTGAGCCACTTGCCGACTTCCTGGTAAACCGGCTCCCGGTAACGCGGATCGGTGATGTAAGTCGTGGTCTTTACGATATGGCTGAGGTCGCTACCCGCCTCCTCGAGCAGCTGCTTGACGTTCTTCATCGCCTGCTCGGCCTGGGCCCGGGGATCCCCGAGACCTACCAGCTTACCATCGAAGTCGGTGCCGATCTGGCCGCGGACATAAACGGTATTACCGGCCACCACCGCCTGGCAAAGATCGTTATCGAGCGCCTGGTTGGGATAAGTATCACGAGTGTTGAACATCCGGATACGCTTGTGGGTCGGCATATCAGGCAGCCTGCCGCGTGGCTACGGCCGCCGCGGCGCCGATAAAACCGGCGTGACCGGTCAGGCCGCTTCGGATATTCGATGCGATCCGATCACCGAGGCGAGCCTGGCGGACGTTACGCATTGCTGCGCGACACTCTCGTCCAGTTCTGATCATAGGTTTGGTCCGTTTATCGTGGCTAGAATGACGATTCTGTCGCCAAATCTGACTCATGTAAAATACTATTTTTCATCAGATTGATTTAAAAATATTGAAACAGGCAACTGTTTAACGGACTTGGCAGCCGACGTGGTCCGATCATCACCAGCGACGCCAGACATCGCCGATGATATCAGAGTCGATCGTGTTATCCTGCGCCGGATTGGAGAATA
>JAASSH010000494.1 GCA_021767985.1 Gammaproteobacteria bacterium
AGGAAATCCTGGTGACGCGGCTCGAACTCGAGCGGAGCCGGATTAATGTTTCTCGGCTTAGCCGGAAGGGAATTGCAGCGATAGTTGTGATTTCATCGCGGTGAGCACCTGTCAGGCAGGCCAATGGATTTGGCGATTCAGACTGTCTATACTGCGCGCAACCCTCCCGGACGGCCATTTTACGGACTGCGAAACCCCATGAGCACGGTAAACCTTTCCCTCCAATCGCTGCAGGCGCTCGCCGAAGCGATCTTCGTCGCTCACGATACCAGCGCAAGCAATGCCGAACAGGTGGCCAAAGCCCTCGTCGCCGCTGAGTCCGATGGCCAGCAGGGACACGGTGCGTCGCGCATTCCGTCCTACGCCGCACAGGCGAAAAGCGGCAAGGTCGACGGGCACGCCACGCCGATCCTGCAGCGTGCCGGTAGCGCGGCCCTGACCATCGACGCGGCTCACGGCTTCGCCTACCCGGCACTCAACCTGGCGTTCGACGCCTTGTGCGAGCTGGTGCCGAAATCCGGCATTGCGGCGGCCGCCATCACGCGTTCCCACCACTCGGGCGTAGCCGGGCACCAGGTCGAGCGACTTGCCGACCAGGGACTGATCGGGCTGTGCTTTTGTAACACACCGCAGGCTATCGCACCGTGGGGTGGCAACCGCGGCGTGTTCGGCACGAACCCGATCGCATTCGCCGCGCCGCGACCTGGTTCCCCGCCGTTGGTTATCGATATGAGTCTCAGCAAGGTCGCTCGCGGAAAAATCAACGTGGCGGCGCAGCGTGGCGAATCGATACCGGAAGGCTGGGCGGTCGATAGTGACGGCGCTCCCACTACCGATCCAAATGCCGCCATGCAGGGCACGCTGCTGCCGATGGGAGATGCCAAGGGGGCACAACTGGTCCTGATGGTCGAGGTCCTCGCCGCGGCCCTCACGGCATCGAACTTCGGTTACGAAGCCAGCTCGTTTTTTACGGGAACGGGTGACGCGCCTGGTGTCGGTCAGTTCATAATCGCGATCGACCCGCAGCCCTTCTCGAACGGCGCCTTCGGCGATCGGCTCGAGACGCTGCTGGCTGCAATGCTCGATCAACCGGGGACGCGGCTACCTGGTGCGCAGCGATTCACCCGCCGGGATGCGGCCGAGCGAGACGGGGTCAATATACCGCAAGCGCTCTACGACGAACTGGTCGCGATGCGCGATCCGATGTGATCGAACGCAGGCTTTGCGCCCTTGGCCCTATCCGGACTTGATCGAAGGGCCCGATCGCGCTTCGCGCCAGCCGATATATATCCCCGCGGCGATGATTACTCCGGGATTCCGGGGTGTATTGCACCGCACTTATAATTCCTACCGGATTGGTATGTATCGATTCTATCCTAGAGGACAGGATGTTCTATTTACTTCACTGTAATAGATTTTCTGGTTAGAAATTTTCCCTAGCAAACTGTAAATATCCCTAATAAGGTCTGTTGTTTTTATCGGGAAAACTTGATCCGTTGAAATATTTTTTTCTTCCTCAGACCACATAACACGTAGCGCTTTCTCTATAAGCGCAACATCATCAATGTCTAATGTAAATTTATCGTTGTATTTTGGCATGGCTATTCAGGTTCCGTGTAAGTAAATTTTGATGAAGCAAGGCTGGCACATGCCTAACGATAAGTAAATTAAACAATACTTGCCTGCTTTTAAAGAAAAATTTAATTCAGCTTGTAGATTTTAAACGACGAAGCTGGTCACATTGCGGCCCCTGGTAATCTGGTTTCGAGCGTCTGCCTTGCTGCTGATTCAGATTGCTGAAGTGACCTGAGTACTTGCCATATAACAGCCTGATTAAAGGCTTTTGGCTCGAGAACATATCGGGTTGTCGGTAAGTGTCCGCAATTTGCCGATTTCCGTAGCACAACTCGGCAATATCAGCGGCAGCTTTTGAGAAAACCGCCGCTCAAGCCCGGGCAATCAGCGGCGATAGCCGAACCAACTCAGACATTCATACTATGTAAATTGCGAACGCAAATTTAACGGACATAGTTGAAAGTGATTTACCTCATCCAGCTTGATCACAATCGTATTTGCGTCGATCTCCAAAAATAGAAAATTCTGCATGTAACCTACAGGACTTGCACTAGACCGGTCGGTCTAGTTATTATTTAGCTTAACTTCCGTAAAAAGAGGATAGAAATCATGAACACTTCTCTATACGTACGTCTGGGTGAGTCTAGTGGTATACGCTCTTTGGTCGATTCTATAGTAACCCGGCACCTGAAAAATCCCATCATATGCAAGCGATATGAGCCACTTAATGAAGACCCCGAGAGGCTCGAAGTGGTAACCCGACACCTGTGCGATTTTCTCGAAGCCGGTACCGGCGGCCCGGCCACCTACCAAGGCAAAAACATGGTGGAAGCCCATCGCGGGATGAATATCAGTGGTGAGGAATACCTGGCGGTGCTCGATGACATTGTCGGCGCCATGCAAGAGTGCGAGGTCGACGAGGAGACACAGAAAGACATACTTTACATTGCTTATTCACTCAAGCCGGAGATCGCACGGTTATAAGGAGTGCGCTCAACGACAGGGGATGGTGGCATTGAAATAGAAATCCAGCATGGCCATCAGTGGTGCGGGAGAGCGTTGTAGTCTGCTGCGCAAAGCAGCCCCTTCCCAGCAGTTGACCAGAAGTGCAGCAAGGTGGTGCGGGTTGGCGTCTTCAGGTAAGTCGCCTCGCTCCACCGCTAATTCTAAACAGGTGCCGACGCGCTCGCCGATCACGGCAAGGCAGCCGTCGATGCGGTGACGAAAGACATCGCTTACACCCGCCAGTTCCTGGCCCAATCCACCTAACATGCAACCTAAGTAGCCATCCTGACT
>JAASSH010000495.1 GCA_021767985.1 Gammaproteobacteria bacterium
CATCAGGTTCAGCGCCTCGGAGCGCACGTAGGCGCTGCCCTCGATCATGTCGGGATGATAGCGGCGCCGGTGCAGTCGCACCATGATCGACAGCGCGCCCTGTTCCTGGCGCGAAAACCCGGGCAGATCCATGTTTTGCAGCACGTAGGCGCCGTGCCGGTGGTGCTGGTTGTGCGCGATCATCAGGCCGATCTCGTGCAGCTGCGCGGCCCAGCCCAGCAGCCGGCGTTCGCGCTGCAGCAGTCCTTTCTGCTTGACCTGGTCGAACAGGGTAAGCGTCGTCTGACAGACGCGCCTGCCGTGCTCTATGTCGATATGATGCCGCTTCATCAACTCTATCACGGTGACGGCGCGACGATCCTCGTACAGCACGCGACCGATCAGGTCGTGTAATACGCCCTCGCGCAGCGAACCGCCAGAAATGCGCATGAACTCGAGATCCAGTGCCTTGAAAATCGCCATCAGCACCGCGACGCCGCCGGCGAACACCGGGCGGCGCTCCTCGGTCAAACCGCTGATCTTCAGATTATCGCTGTGCCCCACCTTGACGATTTTCTTGACCAGTTTTTCCAGACCCTTGCGGGTGATTCCGGTATCGCTCCAGCCATTCTCCATGATCACGTTATTGATCGCACGAGCCGTGCCCGAGGTGCCGATGATGTCTTTCGCCGATAAATCCTTCAGCGTTGCCATATAAGGTTTCAGCTCCAGCTGTGCGCTCAGGATGGCGCGCCGCATGCGCAAATGGTTGATTTCGCCCCTGGGAAAGAATTTTTCGCTGCTATTGACACAACCCATGTAGAGGCTTTCGAGGAACACCGGATCGCTCTTGTCGGCGACGATGATCTCGGTGCTGCCGCCGCCGATATCGACCACCAGGCGTCGGCCGCGATCGCCCTGCAGGGATTGCGCGGCGCCGAGATAGACCAGGCGGGCCTCCTCGATGCCGGAAATGATTTCGATCGAAAACCCGAGAGCCTTCTCGGCCTCGGCGATGAACTCACGCGAGTTTTTCGCCTTGCGCAGCGCATTCGTGCCGACGATGCGCACGTTGTCCGGTTTCAGCCCGCGCAGACGTTCTCCGAAGCGCGCCAGGCAGCCGAGCGCGCGTTCGCTGGCCTCGGGTGTCAACAGGCCGCTGGCGTCGAGACCAGCCGCTAACCGCACCATGTCGCGCTCACGGTCGATCACGGTGATCCCGTGTTCTTCCGCGCGTGCCACCTTCATGTGAAAACTGTTCGATCCCAGATCGATTGCGGCAAATTGCTCCAAATCAGTTCGCTCCTGGTTGCGTGCCCGGGACCCCGATTATGCCCAATCGCGGGTTCGAATTTAATTTGATCACTCGTAAAGCAGTCATGACTTGTTGAACGTTCATGTGAATTTATTTCAGGTCTCGATCACGATATTGCCGACGTGTTGCTTTTGCATAAAGGTTTCCTGCGCCTTGGCGAGGTCTTTCAGCGGGAAGGATTGCGCCAGCAGCGGCCGCAGCAAATCCTGCTCGATCAGCCGCACCAGGCGCAGCATCGTGCCCGGCGGCACGATCGTGGCGCCGGTCAACTGCAGATCCTTGTATACCAGTTGGCGCAGGTCGAACTCGACCAGCGGCCCGGCAATCGATCCCGAGCTCGAATAGCGTCCGCCCTGGCGCAGCGCGTTGATCAGCGGCATAAACGAGTCGCCGCCAACCACGTCGAGCGCGACCTCGACCGCTCCGCCCGCGGTGTCAAGGATGGCCTGCTCCAGGTCGGGCGCGTTACGATCGATTACCTGGTCCGCGCCCAGCTGCCGCAATAGATCCGCCTTCGACGCCGATGCAATCGCGATCACGCGCGCGCCGCGCAGGCGGCAAAGCTGGACCGCGGCGGATCCGACCCCACCGGATGCGCCGTTGATGACAACCGTTTCGCCGGGTCCGAGCCCGGTACGCGCCGTCAGGTTTTCCGCGGTGGTGTAGGCGCAGGGATAAGTCGCCAGCTGCGCGTCGGTCTGCGAGGTTTCGATACGAATCGCGTTTTCACTGCGTATCCTCGTGTAATCCGCGTAACCGCCGTCGCATTCCGAACCAAAATACTGTGAGCGCGAAGCGTCGAGCCAATCGCCGGTAGCCAGAATCCATGGATCGATTAAAACGCGTTCACCGATACGGGACGCGTCGACCCCGGGCCCGACGGCGGCAATTCGGCCGGCTACGTCGGCGCCCTGGATACGTGGAAATTCGATCGAGGCGCTGCCCCAGCTGCCGCTGTCGGCGTCCGCGGACTCGAAGCCGCCCTTGCCACCGGCATCGGTAATACCTTCGGTTACCGATTTCGAGTACCACGCGGTACGAGTATTGATATCGGTATTGTTGAGCCCGCAGGCTCCGACTTTCACCAGAACCTCGCCAGGGCCCGGCACCGGCGTTGGCCAGTCTTCGCGGTACTCGAGCTTGTCGAGGCCGCCATGGCCGGTCAGTACCACGGCCCGCATTTTGCCAGGAACTGTCATTACCGCTCCAAACTTCTCATCGCAGCGATGGTATGCAAAGCAAAACGGCGAGTCACGAAAAATTTAAATGGTAAGCGCAGACGATGGATCCCGCGGTAACAACAGGATTAAAGGATTCCTGCTTGCGCGGCAATGACACTAGATGTTTTACTAGGCGTCATACCGACCGCAGACGCCTGTCTGAAAAGGTACCAGGAGGGGGAATGACAGAGTTTATTTCTACCGATACGTTTCGCGCCCTGTTTGGCGATGACGCGGAATTTGCGGTAATCGACCCGCGTGACGCATCGTCTTTCGCCGGTGGCCACTTACTGGCCGCTTCCAACCTGCCGCTAGACAGTCTCGAGGATCGAATCAAACGCGCCGTACCGCGGATGC
>JAASSH010000496.1 GCA_021767985.1 Gammaproteobacteria bacterium
GGCAAGGTACGCCGGGCCAAGCTTTACTACCTTCGAGGTCGCACCGGTAAGGCCGCGCGTATTCGCGAAAAGTTATAGACAGAACATAGCTTTGCTGGATATAAAAGGCGTGTCCGAATCTTCGACACGCCTTTTTTCTTTATGCATATGATATTTGCCAGGATTATTTTACTGCTGGGCTTGGTTGGCGCCCCCGCTATTTCGTCAGCCGACGAACGGCTCGACTTGCTAAAGCATATTTCTGCCGCCGGCGCACCGAATCTAACCCTTAAAATGCTCGATCAGGCGCAGCCCAAGATCGACGAGGACCTGTATGAATGGATACTCTGGGAGCAGGAACGCCTGGCGATCCTGGCACAGTGGCAGCAATGGGACCAGCTGCTGGTGCGTATCGAGGGGCTGCCTGAAGATATCCCCACGCAATTCAAACGCCAGGCTGCAACCCACCAGGCCAGGGCATTTCTGCAGCTCGGGCAAACCCGGACCGCGCGCCAGGTCTTGCGGCAGCAACTCTGGCAAAGCGGCGCCATTGAATCCGGCGAATACGAAACCTGGCGACGCCAGGTGGTCGAATCTTATCTCGGCGATGGTCGCATCGAGGACGCGCGCGTTGCATTGCTGCGCTTCGACCAGGATTTCGATAGTAATGATCTCGACTGGTTGCTGCTGCGCGCGCGCGTTTTAATTGAAGCCGAGCGCTACGAGCAGGCGGTCCTGATTTTGCAGGATCAGGAGAGCTGGCAGGCCCGGCTAACCAGCCTCTACGCGAGTTTCAAACTGAACCGCATCGACAAGTCCGAACTCTGGCAGCAGGTCAAGAAACGCAGCGCTGGCGAGAACCTGGGCGTCGGCGAAAACGCCACCCTTTGGGCGCTTGCTTACCACGCGGCGCAACAGATGGCGCCGGTCGATCGCGTGGTTGCGCTGGAGTCGCTGTTTCGCAGTGCGCAGCCTTCGCCGCTGCAGCTGTTTCAGATACCGGTGGACCTGTTGTGGCAGGCTTATCTCGAATATGCCGAACTGGTTGGAAACCGCTCGGAGCTATTGCTGGGCGACGATGCCAAATGGCTCGAGCTGGCCGACAAAGTCAGCAAGGTTACGCCGGTTAAGGCCAGGTCGCTGTTCGCCATGCTGATGCTGCGCTCCGAAGATAGCCAGGTCGCCAACCAGGCCGCGAGCGGCTACATGCAAACCTTTGCCGAAATCGACGAAGCCGAGCGCATTTTGCTGGGAAACCTGTTCAATCGCAGCGAGACTTTCTCCAGTGCCCGCAAGATCCCGGCGGGAATACGTTACCAGCTGGTCGACCTGGCGCTGAAGTCAGCTGACATCGAGGAAGCGACCCGCCTGATGTCGGGTTTGAGCACGATTCCCGAAGGTACCAGCGGATTCGACTGGCAATTGCGCCAATCGCGGGTCCTGATTCTGGGCGGTCGCTACGAGGAAGGTAACCAGGTGCTGCAAAACCTGATTAGCGAGTATCGCGAGCCGAACCCGGAGGCTACCGATCGAATCCTGCAGGTACTGTTCGATATGCAGACCGTGGACATGCACGCGCAGGCGATAACGCATTTCAGTCAGCTGCTGCGGCTCGAAATCGAACCCAAGCAGCGGCGCGAGATTCTCTACTGGATCGCCGATTCCTACCGCGGCCTTGAAAAATATGATCAGGCGGCGCTGCTTTACCTGCAATCGGCGATGCTGCCGGCGCCCGATTCGATGGATCCCTGGGCCCAGACGGCGCGCTACCACGCGGCCGAAAGCCTGCAATCAACCGGGCTGGTCGACGATGCGCGACGCATTTACCTGGATCTGCTCGCGGTTACCGAAGATGCCGCGCGGCGTTCCGTGCTGAATCACAAGATTCAGCAGCTTTGGCTGAACCAGGGCAGTCAGTAATCCAACAACGAGCATGTAACCCTGAATGGCCTGCTGATCGCTTGAAAAGCTGCCCCTAAAACCGCATATAGCCGACTTTACTCGTTAACTGATTGTCGGGGAGGAATATACATGACAACTGCCGCCAATACCGAAACCCGTGGTTTCGAAACCGAAGTCAACCAGCTACTGGATCTGATGATCCACTCGCTGTATTCGAACAAGCAAATATTTTTACGCGAACTGATCTCGAACGCTTCCGATGCCTGCGATCGCCTGCGATTCTGCGCGATTTCCGATGGCAGCCTTTACGAGGAAGACATCGAGCTGAAAATCAGGGTCAGTTACGACAAGGAGCAGCGCAGCCTTACCATCAGCGATAACGGTATCGGCATGACGCGCGACGAGGTGATCGATCATATCGGCACCATCGCGAAATCGGGTACGCGTTCTTTCCTGGAAGCGATGACCGGCGACGAAAAAGACGACGCCAAGCTCATCGGGCAGTTCGGTGTCGGGTTCTACTCGTCCTTCATCGTCGCCGAAGAGGTTACTCTGCGCACCCGCAAGGCTGGTGAATCGGCCGACCAGGGCGTCGAGTGGGTATCCGAGGGTAAAGGCGAGTACCAGGTTGCCTCGATCGACAAGCCAACCCGCGGCACCGAGATTACGCTCAAGCTGCGCGATGGCGAGGACGAGTTTCTGAATGACTGGAAATTGCGTTCGATTATCACGTCATATTCCGACCATATCGACTTCCCGGTAGTGATGGATAAAACGATCGAGCCGGAAGAAGAGGGTGGCGAAACCACGATCGAAGAGGAAACGGTCAACCAGGCTTCGGCCCTCTGGACCCGTGCACGCTCAGAAATCAGCGACGACGAGTACCGCGAGTTCTACAAGCACGTCGCGCACGACTTCGAGGATCCGATCGACTGGAATCATAGCCGCGTCGCGGGCACCAACGAATATACCTCACTACTCTACATAC
>JAASSH010000497.1 GCA_021767985.1 Gammaproteobacteria bacterium
CGACGATTTGCTGGAAAAGCAGATCAAGTTTCTCGAGGCGCACGTGATAAAGGCCGGGCAAACGGTCGAATCCTACAAAGAGGAGTTTTTTATCGGGCAACGCGACCTGATCGATCTGCTCGACGCCGAAAACGAACTAAACAGCGCACAGAACCAGTTTGCCGAAGCCAGCTACGACGCCTTGAGCGCCCGCTACCGGGTTTACGAGGGCGTCGGCCACCTGTTCGAAGCCGCCAATATCGAGTTCGAGCTGGATCAGGGCAGTCTCAGGGTTGCGCGGCTGACGACCGACGCGGTCGACGAGTTACCCATACCCGTCGACGAAGACGCCGATAACGAGATAGATCCGATGGATCACTGCGATAACTCCTTGCGCGGACTGGCAGTGAATCCCTACGGCTGTCACGAGCCCGTGGTTATGTCGAAGGTCGAACCTGAACTACCCAAACAGAATTCGCCACCAGAACTGCAAGACGACGAATTCGAAATTGAAACCAACGGCATACTCGTCATCACGCCCGCACAACTGCTGGCCAACGATAGCGACGCTGATTCCGATCCGCTGGAAGTCGTCGACGTCAGCCAGCCCGAAGTTGGACGACTCGCCTTCAATCAGAATAGCAACCTTGTGTACCGTCCCATCGAGGGCTTCATAGGCCTCGACTCTTTCAAATACACCGTTACCGATAACAACGGCGCCGCGGTCACCGCGACCGCGACCGTGAGAATCAAGGTGCGTGATCCCGAAATCGTGAGCCTGTCGAAACTGCAGCTGGTGAACTTCATCTACGACGAAGCGGAATTGACCGAAGTCTCGAAATCCAAGGTGGCGGCGATTATCGAACAGATCAAACTGGCCAAAGACATTTTCATCGAAATTTACACCTATACCGACAATATCGGTTCCGACGCATACAACGAAGCGCTATCGGCACGCCGGGCCGAGGCACTCGAGAACCTGCTGGTCAGCAACGGCATCGACAGGAGGGATATCAAGGCCGTTGGTATGGGTGAGAAAAAGCCAATTGCCGACAATTCCACCGAGGCCGGACAGGCGATTAATCGTCGGGGAGAGTTTATTTTCAAGGCAAAATCTGCGGTCGAGTAAAACAGGCAACCGTCGTGGCGTGGTCTACACTAAAAGGCAGTAGAATGAGTTTGGAAGTCCCGCCTGAACAGCCTGCATAAATGCCGCCACCGATCTTGTCGTCTGACCCGATGCAATCGAACAGCTGATACACCCGCAGCCGGGTACTGGTGGACAAAATGGTGAGAAAGCTTTGTATCTTTCTGACCAGCGTCACGTTGATGCTGCTACCGCCCCAGCAAGCGGCTAGCCCCTTGGTGAGCGATGAAATGCTAGATAAGCTTAAAAGCGAGTATTCCGAACAGGCTTTTCGCCGCGGCGTCGCCATCAATAAACTGCTCGCCGAACTCGAGGGCCAGGACATCAATAAACAACTGGTCGAAGTCAATCGCTTCTTCAACCAGTTCGAATACCGGGAAGATCACCTGCACTGGGGTCAGCAAGACTACTGGGCAACGCCACACGAGTTCATCGGCACTCACAGGGGAGATTGCGAGGATTTCGTCATCGCCAAGTATTTCGCGTTGCGTAAACTCGGAGTACCGGACGAGCGCCTCTACCTGACCTACGTCAAGGCACTCGAGCAAAACGTCGCCCACATGGTGTTGAGCTACTTCCCTACCCCTTCGAGCATTCCGCAGATCCTGGATAATTATAATCCCAGAATTGTCAGCGCGGACCGACGCAAAGACCTGCTGCCGGTCTACAGCTTTAACGCCAAGTCGCTTTTCCTAACCAACGCTTCCGCTGGCCTTGGCAAATCTTTGCCCACCAACAAGATCAAGAACAGCAAGTGGACGAAGCTCCTGGCCGATATACAAAAGGAAAAACCATGACCTTATTCAAACAAATCGCAATGCTGGTATCGACGGTATTCCTGGTACTGTTATTGATTATTGTGCTGAACGATTTGGCGCGCACCGGAAACTTTCAACAGGGGCAGCTGGACACCACGGCCCAGGACATGGCGACCACGCTCGGAATCGCCATCAGCAACCTGCCCGAAGGCGATGACCCGGCCACACTCGAAGTCCTGTTTAACGCCGTGTTCGATAGCGGCCACTACACGCGCATCGAACTCATCGGAGTCGACGGACAAAGCATCCATCAGAAAAGCCAGCAACTCGACATAGAGGGTGTCCCGGACTGGTTCATCAACCTGGTACCGCTGGAATCAGCCAGCGGCTCGACCCAGGTGATGAAGGGCTGGTCTCAACTGGGCCAGTTAAACCTGGTAATTCATCCCGGCTTTGCTTACAGCAGCATGTACCAGGCGCTGGTGTCCGCGTTGCGCTGGTTCGCCCTGCTGTTGGTGGTTTCAATGGTCGTGCTGTGGCTGGTGCTGCGTTACGTGCTGGAGCCGCTGCAGAAAGTCAGGGAACAGGCGGACGCCATCCACAACAACCAGTTTGTACAGCAAACGAAAATTCCGACGACGGTGGAGCTCAAGCGTGTCGTCGAAGCGATGAACCTGATGGTGTCCAAGGTGCAGGATATTTTCGACGACCAGGAAAAAACCCTGGAGAGATACCAGCACCTGCTGTACCGCGACAAGCTGACCAACCTCGGCAACCGACGATATCTGCTGGACCAGTTAAAACAATCGATGTCTGAAGAATCCGGGCTACACGGCAGCATGACAATCATCAAAATCGTCGACTTCGAGCAGTTGCGCGACCAGCATGGTTACGAGGTATCCGATAACCTGATTCGAATTCTCGCCGACTTGTTAGGCCAGGAGCACGCGGATCAGGCGGTCGAACGTATATCGCGCTTCAACGA
>JAASSH010000498.1 GCA_021767985.1 Gammaproteobacteria bacterium
GCGTCTCTTAGCAATCCCAGCAACGGGATAACGTAGCTACCATGACTAACGCTGTCTGTACTCCATATATTACGCACGCCTGCCCGGATCAGCTGCTGCTTCGCACCCTCGTCAAACAACGCGTGGGTAACCAGCACATCTACCTGGCGGGCATTGACAGCGAGGCAGCTTTCGATGGCCACCAACAGCGTATGTCCACTGCTCGCCACGTCATCGACGATTACGACGTCGCGATCGCGCAGGTTAATCCCGGGTAACGTAATCTCGACCTGGCGATCGCCGCTACGCTGTTTATGACAAACCCCGTATTCCCATTTGTTCGGCCTGGCGACGGCAGCAACCCACTGCTCCGCTTCACTGTCCGGGCCCAGCAATACCGGATTCTGCAGACGCTCAGCTAAAAAATCGGCCATCAGGGCGGTGGCGCTCAGGGTCAGTGCCCGCGTCGTCGGAATTACCTGCTCCAGGTATTGGACACGGTGGAGATGCGGGTCCACGGTGATCACATTGTCGAACAGGTCGGCAAGGAATCTGCCGACGATGCGCTGACTAACGGCCTCCCCCGGTTCGAACGCCTTGTCCTGGCGCATGTAACAGAGGTAAGGAGCGACCAGGGTTAAAACCCTGGCACCCAGCTCTCGCGCAGTTTTGGCAGCCAGTAACAGCTCCAGTAATTTTTCATTCGGGTGGTCGAGACTGCGGCAAAGAATCACGTGCTCAGGAAGGCTCGATGGCAGGGTAATTTTGTTTTCACCATCGGGAAAACGATGTTTTCCTACGATACGACAGGGCATACCCAGCGCCGCGGCCAGCGCCTCGGTCTGCTCTTGATACTCATCGAAACCGAGTAACACTAAAATTCCACGAAGGCTTTGGGTATCTGGCTTTCCTCCCCGACCAGGTAACCGGGATCTCGCTTGCTCAATTCCCGTGCAAACTTAAAGTCGGCAGGATACACCGCGTGAATACGATACAGGGGCTCGCCCCGCTCGACCTTATCGCCCAACTTTTTAAACAGGTCGACACCCGCACCCTTGTCCATGGGCGCACCGGCAAACCTGGCAATACGCGCCAGTTGTAAATTATCGATATCGACGACCACACCGTCCGTGGGTGACAGCAGGTCATGCGTCAACTGGCCCGGTTCGAATTCCTCGCTTTGAGCGCCCTGGGCGCTGATAATATTATTCATCATTTCCAGGGCTCGACCCGAATCCAGTATGTCGCGGGCGATTGCATATCCATTCCCGCCTCGTACATCGGGATCGAACTCGAGCACACGCCCCGCGAGGCGCAGGGCCTTTTGTCGAAGATCATTTGGCATGTCCGGGGAATTTTGCAGCACCCGCATCACGTCGCGAGCTTCCAGTAACGGGCCGATGCCGAAGCCAACGGGCTGTCGGCCATCCGTTATGACTACTTCCAGGTGAAGTCCGAGTTGATCGCCGACGTACTCGAACAGCTTCCGAAGCCGCTGTGCCTGTCGCATGTGACGCACTTTTGCGGTAGGCCCGACGGGAATGTCGATCAGTAAATGCGTCGAACCCGCCGACAGTTTCTTGGACAGAATAGAAGCCACCATCTGCCCGAGGGAATCGATACCGAGAGGTCTCTCCACCGCGATCATAATATCGTCCGCCGGGGATAACCGGGCCGTCCCGCCCCAGGACAGGCAGGCCCTGTGTCTGCGCACGATGTCATGCAGCTTCTTGATATCAAGCTCCACGTTCGCCAGGACTTCCATGGTGTCCGCCGTGCCGGCTGGCGAAGTGATGGCTCGACTCGAGGTCTTGGGAATCAGCATGCCGTGCGCGGCAACAATCGGCACCACCAGCATCGAGGTCCGGTTGCCGGGAATGCCACCGATACAATGCTTGTCCGCCACCAGCGATTCGTTCCAGTCCAGTCGCTCACCGACTTCGAGCATGGCTCGCGTCAGGTAAAACACTTCGTCACGATCCATGTCGGTTTGCCCCGATGCAACGAGAAAAGCCGCGATTTCAGTCTTCGAGTAACGCCTGTCCGTGATGTCAGCTATGATATCGCGATAATCTTGCTGATCGAGCCGGGCACCGGCAATCTTTAGCCGTACCGCATCCATCGATACCGGCGGCTCGGCATGCTCGATATTGAGCATGTGTCCCTCTTCCAGGCCGAGCTTGACGAAGGCTTCTTCAGATAATCCGAGATCGGTGGGCGTCACGATATCGGCATCATCGACAACATTTAACACCGCCAGAATTCGCCGACCGTCCGCGCAAATCTCTACCTTGGATAACGCCTGAAAGCCTTCGGCCCGGTAAACCTCGCACTCTCGATGCAGGTAAGCGACGTTTTCCCGGTAGGTATCGATTCCGAGGCGACGCAGTTTGAGAGTTTCCTTAACGACCTTCGATTTGCTTGCTTTAGCCATGGATTACGAATTCGAATCGCTCAAATGATTACGACGAAAAGCACGTCGTCGAAAGCGAGGGTACCCGTTCTGGCCCGCAAGGTAAAAAAATCCTACCTGGATAACCTGACGATGACAGCCGCGCCTTTTGAGTTTGCATACATACCCCTTGAACAAGATGCATTTGAAGAGAACATGAATTATCCCAAGGAATTTTGATATTGCTCAACAAATGACGAATCGGACTGTCACTACTGAAACGCCTTAATTAATCGGTTATAACTATTATTTAAATTGATTTAAACGATTTTACCTATTCATCTTCAAGCCCGATACTACACAGAATTTCTTTAACAGCACAATTTTTTGCAACCAGTAAACAGGAAAAACACCATGTCAAACAATCATGAAGGCCAGGCAGTACCCCAGGTCATTTTCAGAACCCGCCGCGAGCACGAGTGGGTCAACGTCAACAC
>JAASSH010000499.1 GCA_021767985.1 Gammaproteobacteria bacterium
GCCACGCCGCCGCCGACGCCGGCATCGACCTCGTCGAATATCAGGGTCGGTATACGCGACGATTCGCTCATGATGACCTGTATTGCCAGGCTGATGCGGGATAACTCTCCGCCGGAAGCGGTTTTGGCCAGGGTTTTTGGCGTCTGTCCCGGGTTGCTAGTAACCAGGTATCGGATATTGTCGATGCCGTTGGCCGATGGCTCCCGTGTCGAATCGATCTCGATTATGAAAAGACCGTTTTCCATGCCCAGTTGCTGCATCACCGGGGTAATCTGTTCCGACAGGCTGGCAGCGGTTTGCTGGCGCTTGAGCGACAGCTCCCGGGCGCTGAACAGATAATCCTCGCGCGCCTTGTCGAGTTCGGATTCGAGCGTCGCGACATCGAAATCATCACCCTGCAGCAGTTCCAGTTCCTGCTCCATTTCCAGCGCCAGCGTTGGCAGGGCTGACACCTCGACATGGTGTTTACGCGCGAGATTCTGTGCATTGGCAATGCGTTCGTTGGTGGCCGCCAGGCGCTCCCCATCGAGTTCGATGCCGTCGCGATAAGCGCGCAATTCAGTGGTTGCTTCCTGTACCTGTATCAGTGCGGCGTTTACCATTTCATGACTGTCCGACAGCGCCGAATCGCTGGCCAGGAGTTCGGCCAGCTGTTGTTCGCAGAGGCTTAGCGAAGACTGCAGATTCTGTTCCTCGTCCTCGTATAGCAGCTGCAGAATTTCGCCTGACTTTTCGATCAGGTTTCCGGCGTTCGCCAGGCGACGGTATTCTTTCTGCAGCGATTCATACTCTCCCTCCGAGAGGTTCAATTGGCGCAGTTCATTACAATAGAGGCCAAGCAGATCGATACGTTGCTCTCGTTCCTGCGATCCCGAACGAGCCTGTTGCAGGCGCTGCTGCAGGTCGAGATAGGTGCGATATTTTTGCGCGACCTGCGCAATCAGTGCGGGATCGGCGAGGAAGGCGTCCAACAGCTGCCGCTGCACCTGCGATTTCTGTAATGACTGGTGTTCGTGCTGACCGTGGATATCGATCAGCATATCGCACAGGGTACGTAACTGCATCAGGGTTGCGTTATAACCGTTGATGAAAGCCTTGCTGCGACCATTGGCATGGAGCACGCGACGGATGACACACTCGCCATCGGCGGCCATTTCGTTCTCCAGCAGCCAGCGGTTGGCCGCGTCCCTATCGCGCAGGCCGAAACAAACCGAGATCTCGGCGCGCTGCGCACCGCTGCGGATACTGTCTGTTTCGGCGCGGTCGCCCGCGGCCAGCTTGATGGCATCGAGAAGAATGGATTTACCGGCCCCGGTTTCCCCGGTGAGCGCGCTCATGCCGTTTTCGAACTCGAGTTGTAAGCTGTCGATGATAGCGAAGTTCTTGATTTGTATCGATTCGAGCACTAGTAGTTGGTACTCCAGTAGAGCTTGGCGCGCAACACCTCGAAGTAATCGTAATCCTCCGGATGCAGCAGGGTCAGGGATTCACCGTAGCGGGTGATCAGTACCCGGTCCTGTTGTTTCACCAGCTGCGTCGAGTGCCCATCGTAGCTGACCTTGGCGAGCTGGGTGTCCTGTCCCAGACGCAGTTCGATCGGTTGATCCGCCGGTAACATGATTGGTCGATTACTCAGCGTATGCGGACAGATTGGCACGATGGCAAGCGTTTCCAGCGAAGGATGAATAATCGGGCCACCGCCGGACAGGGCGTAGGCCGTCGAACCGGTGGGCGTGGAAACGATGACACCGTCGGAGCGCTGGATGTGGATCAAATCACCGCCGCTCGAAACCTCGTACTCGATCATATTGGCCGCTTCCGGGCTATGCAGGATGATGTCGTTCAACGCGATATTGGTCGAAACCAGCTCGTCGCCACGGTAGAACTTACCCTCGATAAAAAACCGTTCCTCGACGCTGTAGCGGCCGGCAACCACCGATTCGATATAAGGTTCGAAATTTTCGAAGGATACATCGGCGAGGAAGCCGAGACGTCCGAGGTTTATTCCGAGCAGGGGAGTATTCTTGTCGGCCAGCGCGCGTGCCGCGGTTAGCAGGGTGCCGTCGCCACCGAGCGAAATCACCAGTTCGGCTTCTTCTACCAGCTGATCGAGCGGCACGCTGAGAATTTCCTTAAGCGGTTCGTCGAAATTCAGGCAATGCACCAGCACTTCGGCATGGCGCGCCAACACGTCGACCACCTGCCGAATGCTCTGCTGGCGCGACTGCATGTCATTGCGCACCACCACACCGATTGACTCGAAATTTGCTGACATTTCCCTGGCTATTTCCCCTGGATTGCTTGATTTACCGGTTTTAAGGCTATAGCTTGTGTTCTGTTGCCACAAGATTGTGGCTAAACTATGGCTCGGCAACAATATATCAGACCCGATGACTGAAAAATACGAACTTGATGAACGCGCCCAGCTTCTCCTGCGGCAACTGATCAACTCGTACACGCGTGATGCCCAGCCGGTGGGCTCGAAAAACCTGGCGCAAATGTCAGGACTGGACGTCAGCTCCGCAACGATACGCAATATCATGGCCAAGCTCGAGGACATGGGGCTGGTCGATTCCCCGCATACCTCGGCCGGCAGAATCCCGACCGAAGCGGGGTATCGCTTTTTCATCGACAGTCTCTTGGAGGTCGACAATCTGGCCCAGTCGGCGCAGCAGGCGATTTCACAAAGCTTTTCCACCGACAAAACTTCCAGCGACCTGATCCACAGCGCCACCGATATCCTGTCACGGGTGACGCACCTGGCGGGTATCGTCAGCATGACACATACCGCGCCTGCCGAAGTACGTCATATCGAGTTCATGAAACTCAGCGACCGCCGCGTGCTCGTGATACTGGTGATAAAC
>JAASSH010000500.1 GCA_021767985.1 Gammaproteobacteria bacterium
CTTGCTATTGTTGACCGGTCTCACAGCTGTCGGCTTAAAAAAGGTGAAAATCTTCACATTTTGTCCAATAAAGGGGCGATATCCGACTAAACTTACTGCTGGCGGACAAAACGACACATATAACAAGCTAGATCGTCCAAACATAATCAGCAGCATCCTGTTTTCATCTGCCTTATCCTCCAGATTTCCAGCCTGGTTCTGGTGGTTGACAGGTAGTGAAATTTTGTTGGGGTTTACGATAGCGTTACAATTTTCGGAGTGTTATGCGGCTATTCTTAATGACAATCGGGATCGTGCTGGCTCTGGGCAATCCCGTTAACCATACACAGGCCGAAGAATTACAGTTTTTCCGCATTGGAACCGGCGGTATTGCCGGCACCTACTATCCAATTGGCGGAATGATCGCCCATGCGATCAGTAACCCGCCCGGCGCACTGCCCTGCGAACAGGGAGGAAGCTGTGGACCCCGCGGTCTCATGGTAATCGCCCAATCGGCAAACGGCTCGGTAGCGAACGTAAGGGATATCCACAATGGCCACCTCGAATCGGGATTCGTACAGTCAGATATCGCCTACTGGGCCTATACCGGGACCGGTACCTTTAAGGGTGAGACACCTTATTCCGAACTGCGCACGATCGCTAATCTGTACCAGGAAAGTATCCATATCGTGGCGCGCAGGGGTTCGGGTATAAAACAAATCGGGGATTTGATCGGCAAACGCGTGTCGCTGGATGAACCCGGCTCCGGTACTTTGATAGACGCCGAGCTGGTGCTGGATGCATACGGTATCACTCGCGGAGATATCGAGGCCGAGTACATGAAACCGGAACTCGCAATCCGGAGAATCCGCGCGAACAAGCTGGACGCTTTCTTCTTTGTCGCCGGCTATCCGGCGAGAGCAGTGTCCGAGCTGGCCAGTGACAGCGCCGTGGTGCTGCTGCCCATCCACGGCCCCGAAGCCGAGCGCCTGGTCTCGCGCTATCGTTTTTTTACCTATGATGAGATTCCGCAAGGTACTTACCCGGGCGTCGCAGGGGTCAAGACGATCAGCGTTGGCGCCCAGTGGCTGGTCGGCACGGCCCTGAAGGACGAAATGGTCTACGAGATCACCAGGACATTGTGGAACGAGAACTCGCGCAAATTGCTGGATAACGGTCATGCCAAGGGCGGCATGATCACGCTCGAAACCGCTTTACAGGGTATCGTCGTCCCGCTGCACCCGGGGGCCAGACGTTTTTATAAAGAGATCGGTCTGGTGACGGAGTAGCATGCTATGACCGAAACTGGCAGCGAACCCCGGCTTACGAGCGTGAAGCGTATTTTTGGCAACAAGTTGCTGCTCGGCCCTTTGCTTTCGTTCCTGCTGGTACTGGCGCTCATGATCGGTACCTCCAGCATAATTTTCTACGTGCAAAGCACGCTGTCAGAAATTGAGGAAGCCCTGCCAATCCGGCTGTCAAAGCAGGAACGCGATATACGCGTGCTCGTCAACGAAATGGGCAAAATGACGCAAACCATCAAATTCGCCCGCACCTATCAGAGCCCAAAGGTCGTCAGCATGGTGGTGCGACAAAGTTTCGAGGTCGAGAAAAATCTCGAACAAATCAGGGATCAATATCGTTTCAACGATGTGCTGGGCGTTTCCGCAATACACGCCAAGCTGAATCCGGCCATATACGATATCAGGAACTGGTTGACGGACGGAATCTATAACTTCGGTCCGACCTCCGCCGAAACCTTGCGGCTGGTAGAACAAAGGGCAAGAGACGCGCACGAGGAAGCCGAAACCCTGCTGTAAAAGGTCGGTGAAACTGCAATCGAGGTACTTGGAACACAGGCAAACCGAATCGAAAAGTTCCGCAATATCATGATCCTGACGCTTACCGTGCTTGCGATCATGACGATGGTTCTGGTGTTGCTGGGATTTCGGCTGCAGCGTATCGTGCTGGCACTGAAAGAAAGCGAGGAACAGATTCGCTACCGCGCCAACTTCGATTCGCTGACGCAATTACCCAACCGTCCGAATTTTATCGAGCACCTTGGCGAGGAGATATCCCGCAATCGTCGCCACCCGGTCAGGTCCGCACTCCTGTTTATCGACCTCGACCGATTCAAAACGATTAACGATACGCTGGGCCACGACTTCGGGGACGAACTGATCAAGCAGGTCGCGATCAGGATTCAGGGAGCGATTCGCGAGACCGACGTTGTTTCACGACTGGGTGGCGACGAGTTTACGGTCCTGCTGCCCGATATCACGGACGAGATACACGCATCGATTATCGCCAAGAGCATTATTGCGCGCCTGGCCGAACCCTTCACCCTGTTCGGTCACGAGGTTTACTCGGGCGCCAGCATCGGCATCACGATCAGCCCGATGGATGGCACCGATGCCAATACGCTGTTAAAGAACGCGGACATGGCCATGTATGAAGCCAAGGACCAGGGACGCAACACGTTTCGCTTTTTCACCTCGCAAATGACCGACCGGGCCAAACAGTTTCTGGAACTCGACAAGGATATGCGCCGAGCCCTGCAGCAGGAGGAGCTGGAAATCTACTTCCAGCCGATTTACGAGACCCGCAACGATTCCCTGGCGGGGGTCGAAGCCCTGCTGCGCTGGCAACACCCTACCAGGGGCCTGATTCTGCCCAATGAATTTATTCCCGTTGCCGAGGAGACCGGCCTGATTGAAGATATTGGCCTATGGGTTTTGCGCCGCGCCTGTGCCGCCGCGCGGCCCTGGCTTTCGAGCAATTTACAGCCCAATTTTTACCTTGCGGTAAACATTTCCATGCGCCAGTTCAAGCGGGGCTTCAGCAGCGGACAACTGAAAAAAATCCTCCACGAAACCGGCTTCCC
>JAASSH010000501.1 GCA_021767985.1 Gammaproteobacteria bacterium
AGAATAACGTCGAAGTGTTGAACACGTCGCGTGATTTACTGCTGCGCGTGCTGTCGCTGGGAAGTTAACGGAGAGACGTCATGTCTGAAATCGATAGCAAGAATAATATTTATACCCAGCTGGGTTTGAACAAACCGGTGAACGCTGACGCCAAGGCCAACGACGAACTGGGCCAGGCCGAGTTCCTCGAACTGATGACCGCGCAGCTGCGTTACCAGGATCCGCTTAAGCCGATGGAAAACGGCGATTTTCTCGGCCAGATGGCGCAGTTCGGCACGGTCAGCGGAATCAATGATTTGAATACCACCTTCAACACCATGAGTTCGTCCTTCCAGTCCAACCAGGCGCTGCAGGCGTCGACACTGGTCGGCCGAAAGGTGATGGTGCCGTCGCAAAGCGCCTTTCTGAACGATGGTGAACCGCTGCGTGGCGCGGTCGAGCTCGAGCAGCCGGCCAGCAGGATGGTCGTCACGGTCAAGAATGGAGCTGGCCAACTGGTGCATCGCCAGGAGCTGGGGATCCAGCAGGCCGGTATGGTTGATTTTGAATGGAACGGTCTGGATGCCAACGGCGATAGCCTGCCGGGCGGGCAGTACCAGATCGCTGCGGAGGTCTATCGTGGAAACGAGGTCGCCGCAGGAACGATGTATACGGTGGTTGATGTCGAGAGTGTAACCCTCGGCGCCGGTGGCCAGGATCTGACACTAAGCGTTTCCGGCCTCGGCGATATCGATATGAGCCAGGTTCGCAAAATAATGTAATTAAAGCAGGAGAAAACAATGTCATTTAATACAGCACTCAGCGGATTACAGGCCGCTACCGTCGACCTCAGCGTCACCAGCAACAACATCGCCAACGTCGCGACCACCGGTTTCAAGGGTTCGCGCACGGAATTCGGCGATATCTTCGAGATTTCGCCGTTCGGTAATACCCCGACCTCGGTCGGCAGCGGCGTCAAGGTGACCAGCGTCAGTCAGCAGTTCGACCAGGGGAACCTCAAGTTCACCGATGCCAGCCTCGATATGGCGGTCAGCGGCCAGGGTTTTTTCGTTACCAATAAAACGCTGACCGGCACCGACATATCCTACACCCGTGCCGGACAGTTTCGTGCCGATAACGCCGGTTACATCACCAATAGCAACGGCGAGTACCTGCAGGCTTTTCCGGTGGACGCGAGTGGTAATGTTACCTCGACCAGCCTGAACGCTTCTGTGCCGATTCAGTTGCCGGCTTCCACCGGTGCGCCGCAGGCCAGCACCCTGGTGGATGTGGGCGTTAACCTGGATGCCTCGTCTACGGCGTTGGATCCCGCGTTATTCGATCCGACCGCGAGCAACACATACTCGCATTCGACCTCGACCACGGTTTACGATTCGCTGGGTTCTTCGCATGTATTGTCTTATTACTTCGTGCACGATCTGCCAGGTTCGGCGACAAACGCGGCCAATGATCCCAATCAATGGGTCGCATTCACCTACCTGGATGGCGCCGAGATCGATATTGCCGGCGGCACCACGATAAACCATTTTAACGGTGGTGTGCCGGTCGCCCAGGATGCGGTCCTGATGAACTTTAATCCCGATGGCTCGTTGGCCAGTACCACACCGGTGCCGGTTCAAAACCTCGCCATTGCTTTAACCAACGGTGCCAATCCGCTCACGGTGACCCATGATTTCGCCAACAACGGTACGACCCAGTACGCCGCCGGTTTTTCGGTCAGCACGCTGTCGTCGGATGGTTATGCTACCGGCAGGTTGACCGGGCTCGACATTTCGGAGACCGGGCTGATGCGCGCCACCTTCAGTAACGGTATCGCCACGCCGCTGGGGCAGATTGCGATGGCGGATTTCCCCAACCCCCAGGGTCTGCGTCCAATTGGTGATACAGCCTGGCGCGAAACCATCGATTCGGGCGCGGTGATTACTGGCTCCGCCGGCACCGGCCGCTTCGGCCTGATTCAATCGGGTGCGTTGGAAACTTCCAATGTCGATCTGACGCAGCAGCTGGTTAACCTGATTACCGCACAGCGGAACTTCCAGGCCAACGCCCGTTCGATCGAAACCTCGAATACGATTACCGACACCGTAATCCAGATTCGATAGCAATAACCGGAGCTAGATCGAGATGGATAAGTACCTTTACCTCGCGATGAACGGCGCTGCGCAAGCCATGCTTGCGCAGCGGAACAATGCCAATAATCTCGCCAACATCAGCACGGTCGGATTCAAGGCGGCGCTGGACAGTTTCCAGTCAAACCCTGTTTCCGGTCCGGGCTATCTCGATCGAGTCTATTCCAGTAACGAAGCCGCGGGGGCGAATCTCGCCCCCGGCGCGATCACAACGACAGGGCGCCAGCTCGATCTCGCAATCAATGGCGACGGCTGGTTTGCCGTACAGGCTCCCGACGGCAGCACGGCTTACTCACGACGCGGTGATTTCAGAATCGATCCCGGTGGCCTGTTGCTCAATGGCGCTAACCAGATCGTGCTCGGCGAAGGCGGTCCGATATCGATTCCCCAGTTTGAAAGCCTGCAAATCGGACGCGATGGCAGCATCAGCATTCGGGCCGCCGGGCAGGCCGCCAATACGCTGGTCGGGATCGACCGGATTCGCTTGGTGAATCCAGCCCAGGACCAGATTTATCGCGGTGACGATGGCCTGTTTCGCAATCGCGGTGCCGTCGAACTCCCTGCCGATGCTTCGGTATCGGTAACTTCGGGGGCGCTCGAGTCGAGTAACGTCAACGCGGTCGATGCGATGGTGCGCATGATCGATTATGCCCGTTTCTACGAGCAGCAGGTTAAACTCATGAAATTGGCCAGCGAGAACGACGCGGCCAGTGCGCGCTGGATGCGCATGTCA
>JAASSH010000502.1 GCA_021767985.1 Gammaproteobacteria bacterium
GCTGATGCTGATGTACCCCGAGGCCGATATACCCTGCATCCAGATCTCGCTCGCGGCCAGCCTCGACGCCGGCGAGCATGTGCGCATCGGCCAGGCACTGGCCGCTCTCAAAAGCGACAACCTGCTGATTCTGGGTTCCGGGTTTTCGTTTCACAATATGCAGGCGCTGATGAGCAAGCGCGATGACTCGATCGATCCGCGCAACCAGGAATTCGAAACCTGGCTGGCGCAAACCTGCAGTGACCCCGGGCTTGCGGAGGCAGAGCGGGAGCAACGACTGATCGCATGGGAACAGGCGCCGCATGCGCGCTATTGCCATCCGCGCGAGGAGCATTTGTTGCCGCTGCAGGTTTGTTACGGCATTGCGCAGGGCCCGGCCAGCACCGTATTCCAGGAGCCGGTGGCGCGCTTCGTCGCCAGCGCCTACCAGTGGAATTAGAAAGTATCCTGCTGCGCAATTTCGGCCGCCTGCGCCGGCACCAGCGCGGTTTCGCGGCGCTGGATCTGGCGCTCGCGGTACCAGATGTACAGGCTGCTTGAAACCAGTATCGTGATGCCGGCAATGGTGGTAGGGCCGGGGACCTCGTTCCAGAACAGGTAACCGAACACCACCGCCCAGACGATATAGGTAAATTCGAACGGCGCAATCGCGCTGGCCTCGGACGAGCAGTAAGCCCGTGACAGGCAGTAGAAGCCGATCGCCGCGATCAGGCCGATCACCAGCATCAGCACGAAATCGATATCGGATGGCAGTTGCCAGGCGCGGCCGAAGAATTCCAGCGACGGGTGGTTCGACGACACGGCGATGAATCCGCTGAATAACAACAGGCTCAGGATGCCGCTGGCAATGGTGAATATCAGGATCGCGTTGAAGGCGATGGTCATCGGGTGGTCGTGGTCGCCGAGAAACCGGGTCAATATTGTTTGCGACGCATAGGTGATCGCCGCGGTGAAAGCGAATAACACCGCCAGCGGATTGAATTCACCGCGCGGCGACAAAATAACCAGCACCCCGAGAAAACCGATCACAACGGCGCTCCAGCGTCTAATTCCCACTTTTTCCCGCAGTATCAGCGCGGACATCGCGGTCACGAACAGCGGCATGGTGAAGGTAATCGAAACCACCTCGGCCAGCGGCATCGCCGCCACGGCAAGATAATAGGTGGTATAGGAACAGAATCCGAGCAACCCCCGGGCCAGCATGGTCAGCGGTCGTTGCGATTTCAGCGCGATCGTTTCGCGCGTGAATTGAAAGTACATCATGAAAAGGCCAAGTGCGATCAGGCCGCGTGTGAATACGATCTGCAGCACCGAGTAGTGACTGCTGAAATACTTGATGATGATGTCCTGGATCGAGAACAGGAATAACCCGAAAACCAGGATTATCGCGCCGCTCGCGGCATCGAGAGTGGTAATGGCCGTTTTAGCCCGCATCAAACGAAGTCCTCTGGAATTACGACAGGATTTTAGTGCTCGTGATCTATTTGAAAAGTGAATTTTTACGGTTAGTATTATCGAAAACTCCGATTAACTCTGCGAGCGAGGCACGCGCGTGAAAATCGATCATATTCGCACCTTTCTGGAAATCTCCAACTGTGGCAATTTCAACCGCGCGGCGGAAAATCTAAATGTTACCCAGTCCACCGTCAGTGCCCGTATCAAGGCGATGGAGGACCGTTTCGGCAGGGTGTTGTTCAAGCGGGGTCATTCTGGCGTCGAGTTGACCTCGGCCGGTCAGCACTTTCGCCAGTATGCGCTCAATATTCAGCGTTTGTGGCAGCAGGCTCAGCAACGAATATCCCTGCCGGAGAGTTTTAGTCAGGGTATCGGCCTCGGGTCGCAGGTAAGCCTGTGGGACAGCCTGATCCTGAAGTGGATTCCATGGATGCGCAGAAATGCCGAGACGGTTGCGATCCACGTCGAGGCGGACTACTCGCCGAGCCTGATGCGGCAGCTCTCCGACGGCCTGCTAGATATCGGCGTGATGTATAACCCGCGCCAGACGCCGGGATTGGTGATCGAGGACCTGCTCGAGGAAACCCTGGTACTGGTGGCAACCGATCAGCGCGAGGTGCGCGAGGGTTGGGTCGAGGATTATGTTTTTGTCGACTGGGGCGAGGAGTTTCGCCGCCGGCATGGCGAAGCCTTCCCCGATATGGACACGCCGGCGATTTCGGTTGGACTCGGTTCGCTCGGTCTCGAGTACATCCTGCAAAATGGGGGCTCGGGTTACTTTCCGTTGCGAGTCGTACAGCCTTACCTCGATAACGGAACGCTGTTCCTGGTGGAGGGCGGACCCGAAATGCTGCGCCCGGCCTACATGGTCTACCCGGAGATTGCGCGCAACCAGGAAACGCTGCAGCTGGCTCTCGACGGCCTGCGCGACATCGCCAGCCAGTGGGAGCACCGTTAGTCATTCTTGAGCGTCGGGCCGCCGCGCAAGCTCAACAGCCCCCTGATCCTGGAAACCGTTGACCGCAGGCGGCCGCCTGCATCTGGAATCCGCCAGCGCCTTCCTCAGCTCTTAAGCCAAACACCAGGGCAACGGACCTTCGATTACTCGGTACAAGCTGGAATTTACCTCGAGGCCGTCATCCGAGACGGTCATTCGCGACTGTCCGGCTGAGCTTCGAGTAGCCGGTAGCACTGAAGCTTTGAGATACGGCCTCCGATCGGACGTTGTTCATCAGCCGGCCTTTATGTCGCGAATGACCGCCTCGGATGACGGCGACAGAAGCTCTCTAGCCTCCCGACCCAGGAAACCGTTGACCGCAGGCGACCGCCGGGGCGGATTGCGGCATAAAGGCTGGGTGAAGCAGAGAGCCGGTTCCTTCCAGCCGTACTAATTTCAGTATTCAAC
>JAASSH010000125.1 GCA_021767985.1 Gammaproteobacteria bacterium
CGAGGTCGATAACGTTACCGGCGAACCGATCAACCAGTTATTCGAAAGCCGCCCCGATTCGCGCTCGCGGCAGAGTATCTACGGCAAGTACAAGAAAATTCTTACCAACAAGGATATCTTCACCGCGTCCTACCGTTTCATGACAGACGACTGGGGGATCGATTCGAATACTTTCGACTTCAGCTATCGCTGGACCCTCGACAACGGCTATTACTTTCAGCCGCGCCTGCGCTGGTACGAGCAATCGGAAGCCGATTTCTATTATTACTTTTTGCGCGATGGTGAACTTCCGAGTGATGCCAGCGCCGACTATCGCCTGGGTGAAATGGAAGCTACTACCGTCGGTTTCAAGTTCGGTAGACAGATCGACGAGCAGAAGTCCTGGTCGTTGCGCCTCGAGCTCTACGAGCAGGAGGGAGACTCGTCGCCATCCGAAGCCTTCGGGCAGCTGGCCCAGCAGGATTTGTACCCGACGGTCGAAGCCACGATCGTCCAGTTCAACTACTCGTTCAGGTGGTAGCGCGCCATATCCGATTTTGCGGCGGGCCGATGCGGCGCTAGAATGCGCTTCATCCGAACGCCGCTCACCGCTGGCCGTGAGCGCGTGTTCGCAACCGGCGGCGGTATCGACAGCAGTGGCAAAATCCTTGAGCATCAGCAGGCGCGGAAAATTATGGGTCGGCCAGTTTCGATGCATGGCCAGTCCCTGCGAAGTCCTGCTCGAAGGTAACAGCAAGGAATCAGCGCGGGAATTACTGGAACTGGCGCAACAGGAAGCGCTGCGTATCGAGCAAAAATTCAGCCGCTATCGTGATGACAATATCGTCCATCAAATCAACAGCGGCGCCGGACGTATCGAAGTCGACGCCGAAACCGCACTCCTGCTCGACTTCGCACAAAACTGTTACGACCTGAGCGAAGGCTGGTTCGATATCACCTCCGGCATTCTGCGGCGCGCCTGGAAGTTCGTCGATGGCGGGCGAATACCGACCCAGGCCGAAATCGACCGTCTGCTGCCCCACATCGGCTGGCCAAAAGCCACCTGGGACAAGCCTTACCTGACAGTCCCGCCGGGCATGGAAGTAGATTTCGGCGGCATCGGCAAGGAGTATGCCGTCGACTCCACGCTGCGACTCTTATCGCGCAACTGTGATGACAGTTTCCTGGTGAACTTTGGCGGCGACTGCCACGCCCGCCGGCCACTGGCGGACGGCTCGGCCTGGATGACGGGCATCGAAAATCCGTACCGCGAAGGCGATGCGAGCGCGGTGATCCAACTCAAGCGCGGCGCGCTCGCCACCAGCGGCGACGTATTCAAGTTCATCCTGCACGATGGCAAGCGTTACGGGCACATACTGAATCCGAATACCGGCTGGCCCAACATCGATTCCCCGCTCTCGGTGACGGTGGCCGCGGCTACCTGCACCGAGGCCGGAATCCTGTCGACGCTGGCGATGCTGCAGGGCAAGGACGCCGAGACTTTCCTCGACCGCCAGGCGGTAAAGTACTGGTGCTACCGTTAGCCGGATTCAGGCAACACGAATACTCTGTTAATATGGCCCGTTCGGGTTGACAGAAAAGCCAGTCGCAGGGCTAAAAAGTTAATTGATATCAATGAGTTAGTGTCATTTATTAACCTTCGAGGGTTAAAGCCGGGCCACTGGCAGGAGCTTTGGGTGCAGAGATGTCTGACGAAAATCTAGATTCGCTGGTTTACGTTTCGTCAGCCGTGAGGCTTTTGAGTCACGAGGAGATCGACTACCTGTTAAGACGCGCACGGGAACGAAACAAGGAATATGAAGTTACCGGCATCCTGCTTTACATTGGCGGCAACTTCATGCAATACATCGAAGGTCCCAGGGATAATCTCGATGTCATCTATAAGATCATTCAGGAAGACGAACTGCACAGCGGAATCATTTTGGTGTCCCGGGAAGCCATCGAGCAACGTCAGTTTGGTGACTGGGCCATGGCCTACCAGACCAGGGATGTCGAAGGTTACGTCGGCTCGCCTGGCGAAAGAAAGTTGATCGAAATGATTCTTGAAATGCCCGGGGATAACCAGAGCACAGCTCAAATCGTGCTTCACAGTTTCTGGTCCCAAAACAGGTTGTAACAACAGGCGCATAAGGTCGGACCGGCAAACCGCTTCGCGCCCAGTTGACTGCCGAGGCAGGGTGCTACGGCAACGATGTATAGTTGGTGACGTTAATAAAATGAAAACTTTAATCGAGCCAGTCCCGAGCAGCCGTTTAATCCGCAACCTGTCCTGAAGCGGGTCGCGGTCCACGATGATTGACGCTACCCTTGTTCTGATTCTTGCGACCTTCCTGCTCGCGGGCCTGGTCAAGGGCGTTATCGGCCTGGGCCTGCCTACCGTCAGCCTCGCAATACTGGCCGTGGCGATCGATCTGCCGACGGCGATGGCCTTGCTGCTGGTACCGTCGTTTGTCACCAACCTCTGGCAAGCCATGGTCGGCGGTAACGCCAGGCTTATCCTGAGCCGGACATGGCCGTTCCTGCTGATGGCCACGCTCAGTATCTGGTTCGGGGCGCAGGCGCTCAGGCACCTGCCCTTGGCGCTGCTGTCCGCGCTGCTGGGCGTCCTGCTCGCGGCCTACTCGATTGTCAGCCTGGGCGGGCTACGCTTGTCGATTTCAACACGCCTGGCGAGCTGGCTCGGACCGCTGCTGGGCCTGGTAAACGGGATTCTAACCGGCATGACAGGATCGTTCGTGGTGCCGGGCGTTCTCTACCTGCAGGCGCTCGGATTCGATCGCAACGCGTTAATCCAGGCGATGGGCATGCTGTTTACCCTGTCGACGCTGGCGCTCGCGGTAGCATTGCAGAGTAACGCGTTGCTCAACCTGGAACTCGGCACCTACTCGGCACTGGCATTGTTGCCGGCGATTGTCGGGATGCTTTTGGGACAACGTATTCGACGGGTTATTTCAGAACCGTTGTTCAGAAAGCTGTTTTTTATCGCGCTGCTGGCGCTCGGCGTTTATATCATCGTCACCGCGTTGCCCGGCCTCGGCCAGTAGCCTCTCCTTCAAAGGAAAAGTATTTTCGGTTTTTCACCGATTTTTCACAGCGCCCCGGTATAAATCTGTTCATCGCAACGGAAACCGTGAAAAACATGGTGAAACAAATGTCTACTCAAAACTCATATCCTTACGCGCTAGCGCTGCTTTTGATCTCGCTGCTGTGCTTGCAGCCGGCCAGCGCGGCCTCGCACCCGTTCGAGTTTCACGCCGATGCCAGGATGGTAGACGCACGGCTTGGCCCCATCGAGCAGGCTTACGGTTACATGAACGTCGTCACCGATAGCGAGGGCAACGGCACCATAAACGTTATGTTTTCTAACGGCAGCGGCCGGGATCTTGCGCAATTCAATGCTCGCGTCAAATTCCTCGATAACCTGGGCGCAGTAATCAGGGAAGAATACTTCGACTGCTGGATGGACGCCGAAGGCCTGCAGGAAGCCATCGAATGCAAGGTGACGAAACCGCTGTCGGTGACCAATTTCGACGCTATCGAGGTCGATTTCTACCTGTCGAATCCGCCTGAAAGCAACACCACGGCGGCCATTTATCACTAAGAGCCGGCGCCTGAGGGCGCCAGTTACGACACCCAGGCCCGGGATTCTCCCGGTCGCCTGGGTAATCCGCTTCCACGGGAGCCAACGGGTCGGACCAGATTTGCCGGCGGCAATTAACCCTACAGCTTGTGCTTTGATGTTTGCCGCAGGCTCTCTTATCATTGCCGCTCGTTTCCATCGCTTAACGTTACGGACGATCCCAATGCTTGAACAGAACCAGCCCGCGCCCGATTTCACCTCGATCAATCAGAACGGCGACGATATCAGCCTCGCGCAATTCCGCGGCGACAAGAACATCGTGCTCTATTTTTATCCCAAGGACGATACCCCGGGCTGCACCATCGAGGCTAACGAGTTTACCGGCCTCATCGAGCAGTTCGCCGCCGCCGATACCGTGGTGCTTGGTGTCAGCAAGGACAGTTGCGAAAAACACCAGAAATTCATCAACAAGCACGACCTTAAGGTTGAGTTGCTGGCCGATACCGACGGCGAACTGTGCGAGCTTTACGGCACCTGGGGCGAGCGCAAGTTCATGGGTAGAACCTACATGGGCATAGGCCGTTCCACTTTTGTCATCGACAAGCAGGGCAAGCTGGCACACGTCGACTACAAGGTGAAAGCCAAGGGCCACGCACAGGCGATGCTGGAACTGGTCCAGGGACTGGCTTAGACGTCATTCCGGCCTACGTGCCGTGGTTCCTTCGAAGGGGTCAGAGCAAAAATGCCGCGACGATCTGAGTCGTAGAATCTTTTTCCCCGGCATTTTTGGTCTGACCCCGGGTATCCGGGCCCTGGTAGATTGGGGTCAGATCAAAAATTTCGGCCAGGTGCCTCTCACCTGCACCCAAGGTCCCGAAATTTTTGCTCTGACCCCCTCGCAGCGACCGTGAAATCGCCCAGATCCAGGGGTTGTGGATTAGCCCCATATCATTATAATCGCGCGCCTTATCCTGCCCTGTAATCCCCTATGAGCACGCAACGAGATAACCTGCGAAATATCGCAATCATCGCGCATGTCGATCACGGAAAAACCACCCTGGTCGATCAACTGCTGCGCCAATCCGGCACGCTGGACAGCCGTGCCGACGACAGCGAGCGCGTGATGGACTCGAACGAGCTGGAAAAGGAACGCGGCATTACGATCCTGTCCAAGAACACCGCCATCAACTGGCAACAACCGGGCAACGGGCAGGAGTTCCGCATCAATATCGTCGATACGCCGGGGCACGCCGATTTCGGCGGCGAGGTCGAGCGTATCCTGTCGATGGTGGACTCGGTGCTATTGCTGGTGGACGCGGTCGAGGGACCGATGCCGCAAACCCGCTTCGTCACGCAGAAGGCCTTCGCCATGGGCTTTACGCCGATCGTCGTGATCAACAAGATCGATCGCAACGGCGCGCGCCCCGACTGGGTCATCGACCAGGTGTTCGATCTGTTCGACCGGCTCGGCGCCACCGAAGAGCAGCTCGACTTCCCGGTAATCTACGCCTCGGCACTAAACGGGTACGCCAGCGACAACGACCAGGATCGCAGCGGCGACATGACGCCGCTGTTCGAAGCGATCGTCGAATACGTCGAACCGCCCAGCGTCGAGGTCGAAGGCCCGTTCCAGTTGCAGGTATCGAGCCTCGACTACGATAGCTACAAGGGCGTACTCGGCATCGGCCGCATCACCCGTGGCCAGATAGCACGCAACAGCGCGATCAAGATTATCGATACCGACGGCAGGGTCCGCGACGGCCGCATGATGCAGCTGTTCGGCTTTGACGGGCTGCAGCGCATCGAGGTCGAATCCGCCCAGGCCGGCGACATCATCGTATTCTCGGGCATCGATCCATTATTCATTTCCGACACCCTGTGCGATCGCAACCAGGTCGAGGCGCTGCCGCCGCTGACAGTCGACGAACCCACCGTCAGCATGACCTTCAGCGTCAACAGTTCCCCCTTCTGCGGCCAGGACGGGAAATTCCTGACCTCGCGCCAGATCGAAGAACGCCTGCGGCGCGAGTGCCTGCATAACGTCGCGCTGCGCGTGGAGCAGCTGGCCGATGCCGACAAGTTTCGCGTCAGCGGGCGTGGCGAGCTGCACCTCGGCATCCTGATCGAAAACATGCGGCGCGAGGGTTTCGAGCTGTCGGTATCCCGTCCCGAAGTCATTGTTCGAGAGATCGACGGCGAGCCCTGCGAACCCTACGAGCAGCTGACCGTCGACGTCGAGGAGCAGAACCAGGGCGCGGTGATGGAAGCGCTCGGCAAGCGCAAGGCCGAACTCAAGGATATGCTGCCCGACGGCAACGGCCGGGTGCGCATCGACTACGTGATTCCGTCACGCGGCCTGATCGGCTTCCAGGCCGAGTTCCTGACCTTAAGCTCGGGCAGCGGTCTGATTTACCATGTGTTCGACCACTATGGCCCGAAGATCGATGGCGCTATCGGTCAGCGCCAGAACGGCGTATTGATTTCGACCGCAACCGGCAAGGCGCTGGCTTACGCGCTGTTCAACCTGCAGGAGCGCGGGCGCCTGATGATCGGCCACGCGGAACCGGTTTACGAGGGCATGGTGGTCGGCATTCACAGCCGCGCCAACGATCTCGTGGTTAACCCGCTCAAGGCCAAGCAGCTGACCAATATCCGTGCCGCCGGTACTGACGAGAACCTGATTCTGACCAAGCCGGTACGGATGACGCTGGAGCAGGCGCTCGAGTTTATCGACGACGACGAACTGGTCGAAGTCACGCCGAAGAATATCCGTATTCGCAAGAAACTGTTGCTCGAGCACGAGCGCAAGCGCGCTGCTCGCAGTAGCGCCGCCTGAACCCCCGGAATTAGTGTGCTTTTGTTGACCGGCACGCCCCTCTATAATCACGCGGTATTACAAGACTGAAACTCCGCGCATGACGTTTTTTCTCAAGCTGCGCCACTGGGAGCTGTTCCTGATGCTGGCGTTGCCGACCATCATGAGCCTGATGTTCGACCTCCC
>JAASSH010000126.1 GCA_021767985.1 Gammaproteobacteria bacterium
CGCGCCGTCACCGCCGCCGTCATCCTCGACGGCTGAGCTTGCAATAAAGCTCCCAACCGCATAAGCATCCCTGCCGGCAATCGCGGGTCCCCCTCTCGACTGACCGGTTGGCCTGCGGCTTCCCGCAAAAGGGTATATTTTTCAGGGCAAGGCGATACGCGACATCCATGTCGCGAATCGCCACCGGTGGCGTCCCTGCCACCTGACCCTGAAAAATATACCCTTTTGCGGCAACCGGTCTTTAGGTCGAGAGGGGGACCCGCGGTTGCCTTCCTACTGTTATTCCAATATTCAACTAGCAAAAACAAATCGGCGTCGAGGAATAATGCCTTTAAATTACTGGATTCCTTTCGATTGTCACTCATCAAATCTATGCTGGATTACAGATCATTTTTGAAGTTCCGGACCCTGCTGGTCTGACACAACGAAAGTCAGGGAATATCAATTATCGGGATAAAGTGAGCCTTGTGATACGAATGGCAGGATATTAGAAAGGCAACTGCAGTTGCCGTTTGGGATAATCGTGCGGGCCGAACCAGCCGGGGGGTTATTCTTCGATGATGTTTTCGCGGGAGTAGCCGCTGTGCTCGAGGATACGGCGCAGTTTGCGCAGCGCGTCCATCTGGATCTGGCGCACGCGCTCACGGGTCACCCCGAGCTCGAGCCCGACTTCTTCCAGCGTGCCGCGAGGGTGATTGCGCAAACCGAAACGACGCACCACGACATCGCGCTGTTTTTCGTCGAGCTCGTCGAGCCAGCTGTCGAGATGCTTGATGACGCTCTCGTCCTGCAGGATGCTGGACGGATCGGGATTGCTGTCATCCGGAATAACGTCGAGCAGCGGGCGCTCGCCTTCGCCGCCCATCGGAATATCGAAGGATGACACCCGGTCGGCCAGTTTGAACATCTTCTCGACGTCCTTGACCGGCTTCTTCAACAGCTGGGCAACATCCTCGGGAGTTGCCTCGCGATTAAGTTCCTGGGTCAGCTTGCGTGCCGCCCTGAGGTAAGTATTCAGTTCCTTGATGACGTGGATCGGCAGTCGAATGGTGCGGGTCTGGTTCATCAGTCCGCGCTCGATAGTCTGTCGTATCCACCAGGTCGCGTAGGTCGAGAAGCGGAAACCGCGTTCCGGATCGAATTTTTCGACCGCGCGAATCAGGCCGAGATTACCCTCTTCGATCAAATCCAGCAGCGCCAGGCCGCGGTTCATGTAACGCCGCGCGATTTTAACCACCAGGCGCAGGTTGCATTCGATCATCTTGTCGCGCGCGGCGGTATCGCCTTTCAACGCGAGGCGCGAGTAATAAACTTCTTCTTCGGCTGTTAACAGCGGGGAGACTTCGATTTCCTTGAGGTAAAGCCGCGTCGGGTCGGCATCGGAGGAACGGCGCGTGCTGACCTTGCGACGATCTTCGGGCTTGCGGCGCTCGATAAATTTTTCAGCTTCGACTACCTCGTCGTCATCATCGTCATCATCGTCATCGTCGTCACTGATAATGGTCGCATGCTCGGAATCTTCATCTTCGTCATCCGCCAGGTTCGCAGCCTCATCGTCTTCGACAAGGTCTTCCACCAGGTTTTCGGCTGGTATTTCGGTATCTTCGATAAGCGACTTATCGGTAGATTTGGTCATCCAGAGATTCCTTTATCGATTGGGTAGATATTTCATTGGATCTACGGGTTTGCCATTGCGCCGAATTTCAAAATGCAGTTGCGCCGTGTTATCCCTGCTGCCCATTTTTGCGACAACTTTGCCGGCTTTCACCGTAACTCCTTCCTGCACCAGACGTTCCTGACAATAAGCATAAGCACTCAAGTACGTATCACTGTGTCGTATAATAATCAGATTACCATAACCCGCCAAACCATTACCACTATATACCACCTTACCATCGGCCACTGCGCGTACCGGCTGCCCAAGTTTGCCGGCGATATCAATGCCCCGACGATCGAGCTTCGAGGCCAGAAAGGTATTCAACGGTTTGCCTTCGGTGGGCCAGATCCACTTGTTCGGGTCACGGCCGCGGGGCTCGCTACTGCTCGCCCTGGTTTCCGCCTTACTGCTGGCGGCCGGCGTTTTTTTGGTCGCATTCGACTTGCCGGGAGCAGCCTCGGCAACCACCCCACCCTGGGGTTTCAACAATCGCAGACGCTGGCCCGGATAGATCGGCTCATTGACGTCGATCCGGTTCCAGCGCGCCAGTTGCTTGTAGTCGAGGCCGTAGCGCCACGCGATCGAGTAAAGCGTATCGGATCTTTTTACCGTGTACCAACCCGGTCCCCGCGACACCTGGCTCGGCGGACTGACCGTAACGCAGGAAACCAACATGATCACGGCAAACGCGCTGACGATAGCTGATTTCATGACACGAATTCTATGGTTTATACATAATAAACGGCAATCGCCAGCAGCAAGGCAACGACGATAGCCCAGCCGATAGCTTCGATGTATTTCAAAAGCCTGGGCTCGATTGCCGGGCCGAACCTGGCCAGGCACCAGGCCAGCAGGTAGAAACGTGAGCCGCGCCCGATGATAGAGGCCAGCAAAAACGGCAGGATGGCCAGGTTCAGCACCCCCGCCGCGATGGTGAATATCTTGTAAGGCACCGGGGAAAAGCCAGCCACCAGCACGGCCCAGAATCCCCATTGATCAAACCAGTTCATTACCGTCTGGAACCTGTCCTGGTAGCCCCACTCGATAATCAGCGGTTGCGCCAGATCGAATAGAAATGCGCCTATCAGATAACCAATCAAACCGCCGAGCACCGAAAAAAACATAGTCAGTGCCGCCAACCGCATAGCGCGTTCGGGTTGCGCGAGCGACATCGGCGCCAGCATTACGTCGGGTGGCGGAAACGGCAGAATAAACGATTCGACGAAACTCAGCAGCGAGAGATAGTACGGTGCGTCCTTGCGCCGCGAAAATCGAATGACCTGGTGGTAAATGGGTTCGAACAGCTGCACTAACCGAGCCCCGGTAAAAGCGGCACGAATATGACTTTTTCCAGCTCTTCGCAGATCAGCCCATCCGGGCTGCGAGTCACCCTGGTCATCGTCTGATCGGCACCGTTATCGATTGGCAGCACCATGACGCCCCCTTCACTCAGCTGCGCCACCAGCGCTTGCGGTATTTCGCTGCAGGCTGCGGTCATGATGATACGGTCGAAGCGATAGCTGGGATTAGGCCAGCCCTCGATGCCGTCCGTATGGCGCAACTGCACATTATATAATTCCAGCTCCGCGAGACGTTTTTTTGCCTGCTGATGCAGCGCCTCGATACGCTCGACGCTGTAAACCTGCGGGAAAATACTCGCCAGCACCGCGGTCTGGTAACCACAGCCGGTGCCGATTTCAAGCACCGAGTTGCCGACGCCGTCCTCCAGCAGCAACTGCGTCATATACGCCACGATAAATGGCTGCGAAATTGTCTGCCCATAACCAATCGGCAACGCGGTATCCTCGTAGGCGCGATGCGCCAACGCCTCGTCCACGAACAAATGCCTGGGTACGCGGCGCATCACGTCGAGCACTTGCTCGTTGTGGATACCCTGCTCCTGCAGCCGGTTAATCAGGCGATCTCGCGTACGCTGCGAGGTCATGCCGATACCCTGGTGGTTGCGGTCCGTCGGATTCACAGTTGACCCAGCCAGTCGCGCAGCGGTTCGATACCCCGGTGGCGGGTCAGATCGATCTGCATCGGCGTCACCGAAGCGACACCCTGTTCAACCGCGTGAAAATCGGTTCCCGGTCCGGCATCCTGGGCTTCCCCCGGCGGGCCGACCCAGTAGACCGGCCGGCCATGAGGATCGTTCTGTTTGACCATGGACTCCGCCTTGTGCCGAAAGCCCAGTCGCGTGGCCTGAACCAGCGGCATCTCGTCCGGCGGCAAATCCGGCACGTTGATATTCAGCAGGGTATCATCGGGCAGCGGCTTGGCGCTTAGTCGTTCGACGATGCGACGGGTAATCTGCGCCGCGGTCAGGTAGTGCCTGGCCGGTTTCCCAGCTAGCGATACCGCGATCGCCGGCAATCCCAGGTAACGACCCTCCATCGCCCCCGCAACCGTGCCCGAATACAGCACGTCGTCACCGAGATTAGGGCCGGCGTTGATCCCGGATACCACCATATCGGGTACCGGATCGAGCAATCCGGAAAGCGCCAGGTGCACGCAATCGGTTGGCGTGCCGTCGACATAGTAGAAACCGTCACTCGACCTTTCCACGCGCAGCGGACGCATCAGCGTCAGCGAGTTGCTGGCGCCGCTCTTGTTGCGATCCGGTGCCACCACGGAAATCCGGGCGACCTGGGCGAGTTCTTGAGCGAGTAATTTGATTCCGGGCGCGAGATAGCCGTCGTCGTTGGTAATGAGAATATGCATCGATCTGGAATTCTATCCGATTTGAATGCAGGTCAAAGAGTATTTTCGGATAATATTGGCGAAAACCGGGGTTTGCCACACGATAATTTCATGAACGACGACGATGATTCCGAATTTGCCAGCCTGATGACGGGCGTCAAGCGATTGCATAGCGATCGCATCAATGTCTATCGGCATCGCGGGCACAAAAAATTTGTGCCTCGCAGCCAGGATCATAAGGCCGCGGCGCCGGCAAAATTTCCATCCGTGTCAACCCCGGCACGCGACTCGCATTTCAACAGCGGCATGCAAACCAAACTGCAGCGCCGAATTCGGCAGGGTCAAATCCGGCCCGAGGCCAGTCTCGATCTGCACGGCTACCGGCAACACGAGGCCGAGCAAACGCTGGCACAGTTTATCGAGCACGCACTGCAACAGGGCATGCGCATGCTAATCGTCATACATGGGCAGGGCTATCGTTCGCACAGCGACGCCGTGCTCAAGCCGTTGGTACAGCGCTGGCTCGCGTGTCAACCGGAAGTGCTGGCCTGGTGCCCGGCACAACCCCGTGACGGCGCCGCCGGTGCCAGCTACGTTTACCTGCGCTCAAGCTAATTGAATATCGTGGATTACTGAACGTCGACGGGCCAGTTAACTTCGGCAGCGGTGTAGATTCCGACGACGACCTCACCCAGGCTCTCGGGCATTCGTGCCTCCCCTGGGGACAGCGGAATCCGCCCTCCCATGATTTCCGCCCTGGCTTGCGGGTACCGGGGCCGGTTAAACGGCTCGGCAAAGCCCTGCGGATGCAGGGGCATACTGCGGGCATCGTACTTGTCCCTGGCTCCCAGCGTATGCATCAGTTCGTGGGCAATCACTACCTGGTTGGAACCACTGTAAGCCGGGTCCGCAAACGCGTTGATCAGCGCAATCAACCCGCGCTGCAACCCGATAGAATGGCGCAGGCTTTGCGTGGTGGCGGTATCGTAATAGCTGACAAACAGCTCGATATCACCGACATCGTTATCGCTGCTCCAGGCACGTCGCATTGCCCAGGCTCGAAACTTGAGACTCCACCAGATGTTTTCGGCAATGTTCTGTCCCGATGGTGGCTGCGGCGGGTGCGATTGCAAGCGTCCGTCATACTCGATCTGGATCGCATCGATCGATACGCCGTGACGTTGTGCCTCGCGATTGATAAATTCTTCGATTGGCTTGAAATCCCGCGATTCGAGACCGTCAATGTACTTATCGGTCGTGCCGCGACCGTCGCCATTGACCGCGTAAACCCGCACCCAGAGCGGCCTGTCCCAGCTGGTGGTACGAAACTCGTTGACTGTTTCATTGACCGCCACGAACAACAGGATCAGCAGCAGGATCAGATAGCGCAGATGCCTTCGCATGGCGCGCTAGCCGACCAGCGTTTCTTCGGCACGATAGAGCACTTCCATACCGGCATCTTTTCGGCAGGCATTTTCGCTCAGGTAACGGCGCCAGCGCCGCGCATTCGGTTGCCCGTTGAACAGGCCCAACAGGTGTCGTACCACGCGCATCAACGGAATTCCCAATTCGAGTTGCTGCTCGATATAGGGATAAAACCGGTGCAACATTTCGCCACGGTCAGGCGTTGCGGATTGCTGACGGCCAAACACGACCTGGTCGACGTCGTGCAACACGTAGGGATTGTTGTAAGGCTCGCGGCCGAGCATGACCCCGTCGACCTGCTGCAAGTGTTCGAGGCAGGCGTCGAGAGTCTTGATACCGCCATTGACGATGATCTGCTGCTCGGGAAAATCCTGCTTCAAACGATATACCCAGTCATACTTCAGCGGCGGGATTTCGCGATTCTGCTTTGGACTAAGACCCTGCAGCCAGGCGTTGCGTGCATGCACGATCAGGGCCGCCGCACCGGCCTCGACTTGCGCCGCGGCGAAGCCGGCGAAAACATCGTAGTCTTCCTGCTGATCGACGCCGGTACGGTGCTTGACCGTTACCGGCAGCGGCGTTGCCGATTTCAGCGCCGATACGCATTCGGCTACCAGCGGCGGTTGCTTCATCAAACAGGCGCCGAAGCTGCCGGATTGCACACGGTCGCTGGGGCAACCGCAGTTCAGGTTGATTTCGTCGTAGCCGTAGTCGTGGCAGATTTGCGCCGCTCGATACAGCAACTCCGGATCCGAACCACCCAGCTGAACCGCCAGTGGATGCTCCTGCTC
>JAASSH010000127.1 GCA_021767985.1 Gammaproteobacteria bacterium
AGATTAGAAAAAAGTGTAGCGAAAGTTTTCTCATTTTCTATCCCTTTGAGCTCGAATTGCTGCCCTTCAGTCGGCGTTCGATATCGACGATCCATCCGGCTACCTGCGAATTCTCTTCGCCGACGAGTGCCTGGTATCTCTGGTAGTGCCGTAACGCCAGTTTGAGATCCTGAAAGTAGATATCGTAGAGTATGCCGATGTTAAGGTGGGCAAGCGCGTAACCGGAGTCGATTTTGATTGCTTGCTGGTAGTGTTGGCGCGCCGCTTCGAATTCGCCTTTTTGACGCAGTAAAATTCCGAGATGGTTATGCGCCACGGCATCATCTTCGTCGCGTTTTACCGCTTCCTGAAACGCCTGCTCGGCGAGCTCCGGTTTCTGCAGCTTTAAATAGGTCAGCCCCAGGTTGGTAAAAACATAAGGTTTGTCGGGGGCGTCGCTGCTTACCTTGAGCAGTAACTCCAGCGCGAGCCCGGCTTTACCGCTTTTCAACGAGGTGACTGCCTCCTCGTAGAATTGCTGGTTGAAATCGACGGGTTCCGGTTCTGGCTGTACCTCCGCTTCTACACTCGCGGGCGAGGTCTCGACGGCTGGTGCCGGCTCTACTTCAGGTGCGGGCTCGGGCGCGCGCTCGGGCCCGCCCTGGCAGGCGGCCAGCAGAGTGATCAGCACTACGGTGAGGGTGCTTTTACTGAATTTCGACATAAGCATCGGCGCTTTCTACCTTGGCAAATCTGAATGGCATTAACTCGCCCAGGGCCTTCAGACTCTTTTTGGTCGGTTCGTCGTAGGTTCCCTGGGGAATTCGTTTGAAATTGGTGAGGTGGATATCGATAGCCTTTTCCTCGAACGGAAATGCCTGTTCCTCGAGCAATAGCTCGTATTCTTCGAGTTGCTCTTCATCGAGGCCCTTGGGGCGTTGCGAGTTCATCAACGACTGGGCAAAGTCGAGATAAATCTCCGCAATCTGGAAGGTGGCTTCGGTAGTGACTTCCTGGACCTGGTACTTCATCGCCTTGCTGTAGGCATCGATCGATTGCTGCATCAGCTTTTTCTTCTTGCGCAGGCTGGTCTTGAGCGGCACGGTGAGTTTCGCTTTCCTGTAGGAGCGATTCATCGGCTCGATCAGCTCGAGGCTTGCGGTGGCGGCAAGATACTTGCTGCGCGCGTTGCGCCTGGAACCTGCCTGGGCGTCGGCGCGCACGATTGCGTTCAACCAGACGTTCAGGTTGCGGGCATCGTTCTTGGCGCGGTAGGACTCGGCAATTTTATGGCGTAACTCCATCGAACGTTCGAGGGGGTAGGGGTAGGCCTTGACGTAATTTTTGTAAATTCCGATGGCCCGGTCAGGCTGTCCCGATTCCTCGTACAGTTCGGCGGCACGCCACATCAAATCGCGCTTGCGTTCGGGCGAGCCCGGTAGTGTCGACAGGGTCAGAATTTCGCGAGCAGCCAGCGACTGGTTGCCGCTCTTGCTATAGGCCAGCGCCAGTTTCTCGGTAACGCCATCCTGCAGCTTTTTATTCTGCGGATACTTTTTACGGAAAGCTTCGAGTTGCGTGATTGCGCTCGGCCAGTCTTCCAGCTGAACGTAGGCGGTTGCCGCATCGTAGTCGGCAACGACGCGTTTCGGTGATTCCGGGATAACCTGGCCAAGCCGCAGGAAGCTTTGCGCCGCCAGCAAATGATTACCGCTGTCGCGGGCGATCTCACCCTGCTTGTAGATGCTTGCGGCAATTTGTTCGCGTACCTCTTTGCGCTTCTTGTCCTGTTTCGGCATCAGACCGAGCAGGGTGAGGTAGGATTTCTCCGCGGCCGCGTAGTCGGCGGTCGAGAACTGGGCGTCAGAGAGAATCGTCCAGGCGGTTTTCTTGGTCGGCTGATCGACATTCTTGTTGTCGATCAGGCGCTGTGCCGACGCGATTGCCCCGGGGTATTCCTTCCACTTGAAGAATTGTTGCGCGGTCTGCAGTTCGACCTCCGCAAGCCGCGGGTCATCCGGGTAAGTCGTGGTAAAGCGCACCGCTGACTTGATCCGTTGACGGCGCAAGGCAGGCACTTCGGCTGCGTTGGTGGTCTTGAACAGGGCGTCGAAGGCGAGCAGCGCGGCATATCCCGCTTCGGCACCATCCTTGTGTGGTTTGTAGTTGTACGCGGTTCGCTGGTACTCGTCGATTGCCTGCGGGAACTGGCCCGAGTCGTAAAGGATCTCGGCCAGCAGGAAATTCATGCGTGGCGCGCCCGGATCGTCGGGGAAAGACTTCAGGTAACGCCGGTACCAGTTAGCGGCAACCTGGTAATCGCGGGGTTTCTTGCTCTTACGGGCGAGCGCGTGAAAATGCGTTGCCAGTTCGGTCAGATGAAGAACCAGTGTTTTGGTCAGTTTTTGCTGTGTCGCCACTTCCTGGGCCGCCCAGTACTCGCTGTTAACGTCATAGCGATCGACAAAGGCTATTTTTTCCTCCAGGACCAGGTCCGAATACCCGGCCTGCTGGAAGGTTTCGATCGCGCGCTGATGGAAATACGGCGTGTGCGAGGAGTAGGGATATTCCTTGGTATAGGCGAGAAACAGATCTGATCCGTCGATAATACGTTTCTTCCCAAGGTAGAGTTCTCCCAGCCTGAGATAGAGCAATGGCTCGTAGTCGCGTTTGCCGTTTTCCTTGAAGTATTTCGAGATGTAGTATTTTTCGTCCTGGTAGGAAAAGGCCAGCGAGACTACGCGCACGACGTCTTCCAGCAGTTCGAGATCGGCCCGCGAGAGCTCGGGATTGAAACCGATTTCCTGCAGGTTCTCCTCTTTCTGGTTGACGTCCAGCAGGCGGGTATAGCTTGCCAGCGCGTCGAGATAGCGGCTTTGCTTGAACTGGGTCCAGCCATACTTGTAAAGCGCTTTCTTGTAGAACAGCGAATCCGGGTGGTTTTCGACGACGGCGCCGTAGGCGGCCTCCGCAGCCTGGTACTCGCGTTCGACAAACAGGTTTTCGCCACGCCGGAACTGAACTTCGTCGATGTATTTCGAATCCGGGTACTCGGTCGCGATACGGTCCAGCGCGGCAACTGATTTTTCAACATCCGACTCGAGCGCGTAGGCGCGCGACAGCTGGTACAGGATCATATCGTTGTCTTCTCGAGTTGGATATTTCTCCAGGTAGGATTCATAGATACCGATAGCGCGCAGGGCTTCCTCGACGCCTCGCTGCTGGACCGTCTGGTCGTCGGAAATCCGGTTATCCAGGCTGGACTCGAGTTCGAGGTCGGCCAGGCGCCGCAATTCATCGCCGGTTCCGCCGCCCTCGGCGCTGATTTCCACCAGCGCGCGAAAACTTTCGATGACCTGCTGGCGATCGACCTTGAAGCTTGCCTGGGGTTCCAGCTCGGCGGCATCGAGAAGCGGCGGCAGTTCGTCGAGATCCGCGATCGTCGGCCCGATGTCGACGCCATCGGAACCGCAGGCCACTAGCGTCACGGCGACAAGCATGATCAAAAGTCTTTTGCGCAGTATTTCGATCATTGTTCCGCCGTCAGCTTGTCGTACAGTTTCGCAAGCTCGAAGCGTGCGTTCAGCCTTAGTTGCACGATATGCCGCTGCTGTCGCTTAATTTCTTCAATCGCGAGGTTGTTGATGTGCTGCTCCTGCGCCTGCAGCAGTTGGCCAACCCGGTCGCGCAGGTTGTGGATACGATCCGACTGGCCGTCGATGCGTTGTTGGAAATAGTTGAAATTGAGTTCGGTGCGTTCGGTAATCCGGCCCAGGGAATTAACCCGGTACGCGGATTCCGCCAGTGCCCGGTCGAGATGTATTAGTTGCTTTCTTGCTTTCCAGCGTCGCACCGGGAAATCGGTCGCGATTTCGTATTTCAGCAGGCCGGATAACAGTCTTAGCATACTCTGCTGGTAACTGGTATTGCGTTGACCCCCGACTTTCTCGATCGAACGAGTGACGCGTTGCAGCCGTTCGAGATGCTCCTGCTCCTCGGACGTGGCGTAAGCCTCGTAGTCCTGGTTGGCATCGATCGCGTTGAAGCGCCTGGCAAACTCGTCCCGCTGCGCTCGCTTTAGCTCCAGCTGTTCGATTTCTGTTGATTGCTGAAGCCTCGGCAGCTGCAGTTCGAATGCCCGTCGACGTTCTTCCAGCATCAGCTCCAGCGCGGGAAAGCTGGTGCCCCAGTAACGCAGCGAATTGCGGAGATCGAGTAACTCCTGGTAGCGTTTGATTTCGCGTTGAAACTCGGTGGAAGCCAGCAGCAGGTGCAGCTGCGGGGTCACATCCGAACTCGGCGGCAAGCGTTGCAGGCTGCTGCGGTCGAACAGAATCGCGTTTTCCCGCAACGACGCAATCAGGCCGTCGTTTTCAATCGAGGCGATCGCGCCATCGAGAAGTTGCAGCTGGTCCTCGAACTGACTGGCAGCAATTTCGAAATGCTGTACTGCGAGTTTGTCCTGCCCCAGTTCGGCGTAACCCGATGGAATCGCCAGTATGGCTTCCTGGGTCGCAGCGTCGATAGCGTTGCGCTGTAAAAGCAGACGCCACGGAATCAGGGCCTGATCGAACTGGTCAAGCCGATATCTCGCCCAGCCCGTGGCCAGCAGCGCCTGGTGAGTCATGGGACCTTCCAGGCGAACCCGCGACAGGCTTTCCAGCGCCGGTTCGTTTAGATCCATGCGCAATTGTTTGAGCCCCAGCGACAGGTTGGCGCGGTCGCGCAATGCCAGCATTTCGGGAGTCGTCGATTCCATCTGGCCGATTTGGCTCAGCAGGTTATTGCCAATCTCGTAACTATCGTCTTCGATGCGCGAAACCGCGAGATTGTAACGCGCGTAAAGTCTCCAGATCGAATTGGTGTCGATCCGATTACTGAGATCGGCGGCCTGGTCGTATTCGCCAGCGCCCAGGTAAAGATTGGTCAGCAGGTATTTCCGTTCGGATTCTATGAAGTCGGGCAGAGTATCGGTGATACGGGCCAACAGGTCTCGCGCCTGGTCGAAATATCCCTGCTCGAACCTCAAACGCGCCAGGTTGAACCAGATGCGGTTTTGTATCGAGTCCGACACTTCGGCGTTCAACAACCTGGCGAACAGTTCCTGCGATTCCTTGTATAGTCCGTAATCGTAGTAGAGATCGGCCAGTAACAGTCTGGCTTCTTCGGTCTGCAAACGCGTCCGAATTTGCGGACGCTCGTCGGCGATCATCAACTGGGTTATCGCCCCCAGATCGTCGCCCTGGAAATACTGGAACAACGCGCGACCATATTCGAGGTCCTCAACCCGGTGTTCGTCGAGTTCCGCAGCCAACAGCGGTGTGCAGAAATGCCCGCACAGGAGAACGGCTACGAGGCAGGAAACGCGACGCAGGGGGCTGATAATGCGGGCTGGAGTGGATTTACTCCCAGACGCGAACATCAAATTGAGGTTGTTCTTTACCAGTATCATCGGCAATCATGAACTCTACAAACTGGGGTTCAGTCGTTTTCTCAATCACAATCGACTCTCCCCGGCGATAGTCCCGACCCTTGGGCCCTATGCCGGTGAATATCGCAATGATTTCGTGTTCCCCCGATGGCAGATTGCCGATATAAAGCCGCTGCACGCCGCCACGTTTGAGTGCCGCCAGTTCGCGCTCGGTATACAAATGGTTGGCAACATTTTTATCGTCCACCTTGACCTGCACCGAATCGAGACTGAACAGGGCGCCGGCATCCATCGACAGGAAAATGCTGAACTGGGTGTTGGCGGGAAACAGCAAATCCTCTTCCAGGATAAACAGGTCGCGATTCAGCGACAGGACTTCCTTTTTCAATGCCTCGATATCGGCATCGAGCGAGCCTTCTTCAGCGGAGCCATCTTCGAGGGATTCCTCGTCCTCGGCTGCGCCGGTTTCATCCTGCACGACACCGAGTTCACCTTCGATGAGTTCGCCTTCGATCGGTTCGTCTGTGTCCTGTTGCGCTACCAGCGGAGTCGCAAGGCTAAACAGTAGCAGGGTGATCAAGCTAATGTATTTCATAAGTCACTACTTTATTAAGGACTGCTATCCTTCAGTTTCGGGAGCTTCAAAACCCGAGGAATAATGTACCTTTCCGTTGCTATCGATGATGATTGCGTCGATTCCATCCAGGCTTTCGATCAGCGCAAGACCTTTAACTGCGCCTAATATAAAAATAGTAGTAGATAAAGCGTCAGTTGCAATGGCGGTGGGCCCGATAACCGTGGCACTCCAGCTTTTATTTGCCGAACGTCCGGTCTCCGGGTTAATAATATGGTGCACTCGGATTCCATCTTTGATGAAAAACCGCTCGTAGTCGCCGGAGGTGGAAATCGCGCTTTCGCTGAGCGGCAGGCGCAACGCGATTCCCTCGGGCTTGCGCGGATGCTTGATGCCGAGTATCCAAGGACGGCCACCCCGATCGCCGATGATGCGGCTGTCGCCGCCGCCGATTATTGGCGGCCTCGGCCGGAAGTCTCCGTCCAAGGCGTCCAGGACGGCCTGGTCACGATCGTAAAGGTCATTAAAGAACCGAACATTGCCAGCAGGATCGAGCTCGACTGTCCAGTACAGCAGCAGGACCGGG
>JAASSH010000128.1 GCA_021767985.1 Gammaproteobacteria bacterium
CCTTCTTACGGCGATCCTTCTTTTGATGCTTTGGTTTTTGTTGTCTTTCGTGGTCAGGCTTTTTCAGCGCGTCGCGCACTCGCGGAGACTGGTTAACCGATTTGATGAGTGGATCGTCAGCCATGTCTATACTCCCGCGAATTTCCCGGGATCGACCTGGGTCATCCGCCTGTCCTGTGGGTCTTTCGCCAGTTGTGGAGTCATGGTAGCTCCGAGTAATCTCGTATGCCCGTTATATCGACCGCTTATTGAAATAATTAAACTCATCTTGCGGCAATATCGAGCGGCACTGGCGCCTGGCCGGGCATCAGCTTTCGAGACGCTCAAAGATCTTTTCGATCTTTTGCTGCAGCGTCGCCGCGGTAAAGGGTTTTATGACGTAACCATCGACACCGGCATCGGCGGCGGTCGCGATCAGCTCGCGCTTGGCCTCTGCGGTTACCATTAATACCGGCATATCGCACAGTCGCTCGTCGGAGCGCAATGTCTTCAGCAGGGTGAGTCCGTCCATGCCCGGCATATACCAGTCGGTCACGAGGAAATCGAACTCGCCTGATTTGAGCATCGGCAAGGCGGTTTGTCCGTCGTCCGCCTCGGCCGTATTGTCAAAGCCCAGATCGCGCAGCAGGTTCTTGATAATACTCCGCATGGTCGAAAAATCGTCAACCACGAGAATTCTCATGTTTTTATCCATGCAACTGATCCACGGTCAGGCTGCACCGTGCTGATATCGAACGAATCGTTTGCCGCAATTGCAGCAGCGAGGGGAAAAGACTGAACTCGATTTTCATCTGTCGGACCCAGGTTTCCTATCCGCAAGGACTTTGGCACGCTTAGCCGGATTTGCTCCATTCCGCCATGCGCGACTTGATGCGCAGCAGGGCCTGCCCGTGCAGCTGGCAAATCCGGGACTCGGTGACCTCCAGGATTTCGCCGATCTCGCGGAAATTGAGTTCGTCGTCGTAATAGAGGGACATTACCAGCTGCTCCTTTTCCGGCAGCAAGCGAATACTCTCGGCCAGCTGTCGCTGGTATTCGTCACTACTCAGGGCTTCTTCCGGGGTTTGCTCTGACGAACTCGGAATGGCTGCATCCTGCGTGTTGTCCTCCATCGTGTCGATGCTGTAGATGCGGGACGACGAGGAATCGATCAGGATTTGATGATACTCGCTGAGACTGATACCGAGCGCCTGGGCGACGTCGCTATCCCTGGCGTCCTCGCCGGTTTCGTTTTCAATCTTGCGAATCGCATCAGTCACCGAGCGAAACTTGCGGTGCACCGACCTGGGCGTCCAGTCGGAACGACGAATCTCGTCGATCATGGAGCCGCGAATCCGAATGCCAGCGAAGGTTTCGAAACTGGCCCCCATTTCAGGGTTGAAATTACTGGCTGCCTCGAGCAATCCGACCATGCCAGCCTGGATCAGGTCGTCGACCTGCACCGTCGGCGGCAGGCGGTTGAGCAAATGGTAAGCAATGCGCTTTACCAGCGAGGCATGACGAATAATCTGGTCTTCAGCGCCCAGATTTTCGACTTCGGCATACATCGCATGTCCGTTCACAGTCGCTCTTCCTGCGCGCTGTAATTCACCAGGCGCTCGATGAAGAATTCGAGATGCCCTTCGATGGAGCTGGGGGTCGGCCACTGCTGTGTCTTCTTGGCAATCTGCTTGAACGCGGTTGCCGACTGGCTGCGCGGAAACGCCTCGACCACCGCTTTCTGCTTTTGCACCGCCTTCTTCAGATTCTCGTCATAGGGAATACAGCCGAGATAGTCCAGGGTGACGTCGAGAAAGCGCTCCGACACCCGTGCCAGCTTGTTATAGAGCTCACGCCCCTGGGTGGCGCTATGCGCCTGGTTGGCCAACACGTGGAATCGCTCTACGCCGTAATCGCGATTCATGACCTTGATCATGGCATAGGCGTCGGTAATCGATGCCGGCTCGTCGCAAACTACGACGATGACCTCGCGCGCGGCGCGCGTGTAGCTGACGACGCTGTCCGACAAGCCCGCGGCGGTATCGATCAGCAAAGTGTCCACCGGCTCGGTGAGCTCGGAGAAGGAGCGAATCACGCCGGCGTTTTGCGCCGGGGTCAGATCCGACATCGTCGCCACGCCCGAGGATGCGGGAACGATCTTGATCCCTGCCGGACCGTCGATCAGTGTTTCCTCGAGCGAGCATTCGCCGTTGATGACGTGCGACAGGTTGAGGCCGGGGCTCAATCCAAGCAACACGTCGATATTGGCAAGTCCCATGTCCGCATCCATTAGCATGACGCGTTCGCCGCTTTTCGCCAGCGTCACCGCGAGGTTGACGGTAACGTTACTTTTACCGACGCCGCCCTTGCCGCTGGTAACCGCGATCACCCGCACCGGGTGCTGCGATTTCATCTGTCTTATACCTTGCGCCTGATCCATGTGATTACCTATGCCTGATTCTTGTTGATGATGTGGTTATAACGCAGCGCCAGCGCTTCCTGGTCGAAATGCTCACCAAACTGCTGCATCAGCGATACCGCCCGGCTGACCAGGCGGTGGCTCTTGGCAGGTTCCAGGTCTTCCGGTACCTGTTGCCCGGTGCCGCAATAAGCCAGCACCAGTTGATGGCGAATCGATGCGGTAATTATTCCGCCCAGGCTGGCGGCCTCGTCCAGCTTGGTGACGATAGCGCCTGCCAGCTTCACCTTGTTAAAATTGAGAATGGTCTGGTTCAACGCCGCCAGCTGCGTGTTTGCAGACAGCACCAGGTAGGGCTTGATCTGCGGTGCGCCAGCCTGCAGGCGATGGAACTGCTCGCTCAGGCGCAAATCGCGCTGGCTCATGCCCGCGGTATCGATCAGCACCAACTTCTTGTCGGCCAGCATATCCAGCCGATCGCAAAGTTCTTCGCTGTTGCTCGCGGTCAGCATCGGTACCTCAAGCAGGCGGGCGTAATGCTGCAATTGCTCCTGGGCACCGATGCGAAACTGGTCGGTGCTGATCATTGCCACCGAACGTTTGCCGTGCAGGTGTGCAAAGCGCGCCGCGAGCTTGGCAATCGTCGTCGTTTTGCCGACGCCGGTAGATCCAACCAGCGCGATTCGGCCACCCTCGGCCAGCAGATCGCGGCGGTTGATCGGCAGGCAGCGCGCAATAATGCCGAGTGCCTGCTGCCAGACCTTGTGCGGCTCGTCATTTAGCTTGTCCAGGTGTGACAGCACCGTTTCGCAAATGTCCGAGCCCAACCCCATCTCCGACATCAGGTTGAGCAACACGGTGCGTACCGGGTGCTTCTGGCTGAAACGATCCCACTGCAGCACCGAAAGCTGGCTTTCCATCAAATCTCGCAGATTTTGCAGCTCACTCTTGACTTCATCGATGACCGGCTTTTTTGCGGCCGCTGGAGGCTGTCGTTTTCCAGTCGGGGCTTTTTTGAGCTGCGGCTTTGCAGCAGTCGGCCGGCTCGATGCAGCGGGTTTACGACGCGCCGGCGCCGGGCGTGCGGCCGCTTTCTCGACCTGTTTGCGAGCCGGCTGTTGCCCGATCTCGCTCACGGGCGCGGCACTCGGCGCCTGGGCGATCTGTGTCACCTGGGCCGGTGAAGGCTGATCTCCACGGCGTCCGGCGGTCACCGGTCCCAGCGTCGGCTCCTTGCGACCGTCGTTCAGGATGGAACCCACCCAGGCATCGCTGGCAACGTCGTTGGCCGTGCTGGCAACCGGGGCAATCGGCGGCCTTGACGGCTGCGGGGCCGGTGCACTCTCAGCCATACTCGCCAGCGCCACCTCGTCGTAATCCATCGCGGAGAGGATTTCGACTCCCCCCGGCACTTTATTGTTACCGAGAATGACGGCGTCGGGGCCCTGCTCCTGCTTTACCAGCTGCAGCGCTTCGCGCATGGTCGGTGCAAATGTTCGTTTAATTCTCATTACCAGTCCTCACTTCACTCTGGGACTCGGGCGCGCCGATGTTGGCGACAACCCGCAGTTGCTTGTCATCCGGTACCTCGTCATAACTCAGCACGTGCAGCCCCGGAATCGCGTGGCGCACCATCCGCGCCAACATGCTCCTGAGGCTTTGCGACACCAGCAATACCGCGGCTTCGCCGCGCGCCTGCTGGTTTTCCGATGCCTGTTTTAACGAGCTATGTATCATTTGTGCCATTCCCGGCTCCAGCGCCATGACGCTACCGTCCTGACTCTGTACAGACTGAAGCAAAATCTGTTCCAACGAGGGGTGTAAAGTCATGACAGTAAGCTCTGAAGCCATTCCGTAGATGTTTTGCACGATCTGACGGCCCAGGCTGATACGTACCTGGGCGCTGAGGACGCCGGCATCTTGACTCTTGCTGCCGTGTTCTGCCAATGTTTCGGCGATCGTGCGTAAATCGCGTATCGCGATCTGCTCCTGCAGCAGGTTTTGCAATACCTTGACGATGACGCTAAGTTCGAGCGGTTTCGGCGTCAGGCCATCGACCAGCTTGGGCGAACTGCGCTTTAGCACATCGAGTAACTCCTGCACTTCCTCGTGCCCGATCAATTCGTGCGCGTTGTCCTGCAATAGCTGGCTCAAATGGGTCGCTATCACGGTCGACGCGTCAACCACGGTGTAACCCAGGGTTTGCGCGTGTTCGCGCTGCGACGGTTCGATCCAGTAGGCATCCAGGCCGAAAGCCGGGTCCTTGGTCGGGGTGCCGCTGAGCTCGCCGTAGACCGTTCCCGGGTTGATCGCCAGATCACGGTTGGGCAATATCTCGGCTTCGCCCATCGGCACGCCGAGCAGGCTCAGGCGATAGCTGTTCGGCGACAGGTCCAGATTGTCACGGATATGCACCGGCTGGATCAGAAATCCCAGCTCCTGCGAGAGTTTCTTGCGTACCCCCTTGATACGCGTCATCAATTCGCCACCCTGGCGCACATCCACCAGCGGAATCAGGCCGTAACCGACCTCGAGACCGATGATGTCGACGGTCTGCACGTCATCCCAGCTCAATTCGCGCTGCTCGGGTCGCGGTTCCACTTCTTCCGGCTCGACCTCGACCAGTTCGCCGCGCTGTTGCCGGCGGTGCAGCATATAGGCCAGCCCGGCGCCGATCGCGGCAATCGTCAAAAATGCGACGTTGGGCATGCCGGGAATCAGCCCAAGCAGCGCGATGATGCTGGCTGCCACCACCAGCGCGCGCGGATTATCGAACATCTGGCTGAAAACCTGGCTCGACATCGCTTCCGAATTTGATACGCGGGTGACGATGATCGCGGTCGCGGTCGACAACACCAGCGACGGGATCTGCGCCACCAGGCCGTCACCGATCGTCAACAGGGTGTAATTGCGCACGGCCACCCCGAGTTCGAGATCATGCTGAAACACGCCGATCGAAAGCCCGCCGATAATGTTGATGAACAGGATCAGGATGCCGGCGATCGCATCACCGCGAACGAACTTGCTGGCGCCATCCATGGAACCGTAGAAATCTGCCTCCTGGGCGATCTCGGTGCGGCGCTGGCGCGCCTCGTCCTGACTGCACAGCCCGGCGTTCAGATCGGCGTCGATCGCCATTTGCTTGCCAGGCATGGCGTCGAGGGTAAAGCGCGCACTGACTTCCGACACGCGACCGGCACCCTTGGTGACAACGATAAAATTGATGATTACCAGGATGGCGAACACCACCAGGCCGACCGCATAGTTGCCGCCGATGACGAAATCGCCAAAGGCCTCTATCACCTTGCCCGCGGCCGCGGTGCCGGTATGCCCTTCCAGCAGCACCACGCGCGTCGAGGCGATGTTCAGCGCCAGCCGCAGCAGGGTCGCCACCAGCAGGATAGTTGGGAACACGGTAAAGTCGAGCGGCCGCAGCGCGTATACCGACACTAGCAGCACCACCAGCCCGAAGGTGATGTTGAACGTGAACAGCATGTCCAGCGCCATCGGCGGCAGCGGTATCACCACCATTGCCAGCATCATGATGACCACCAGTGGCGCACCCAGGCCCTGGGGATTGAATCCCCTGAGTTGTGCGGTTAACGTCTCTCCGGCCATTTATCGTGCTCCTGTATCAGGCTTGTTCGTCGGTTGGCATGTAGGGATCGGGGCGCTCCGGCATCTCGGCTCCATGTTCACGCGCGAGGCGCAGCTGGAATACGAAGGCCAGCACCTGGGCCACCGCAAAATAGAGATGCGAAGGAATTTCCTGGTCGATCTTGCAGCTGGCGTAGAGCGCGCGCGCCAGCGGTGGCGCTTCGAAAATCTCGATGTCGTGGAAGGCGGCAATTTCCCGGATCTTGAGCGCGATTAAATCCTTGCCCATCGCGAGCACCAGCGGCGCCGCCATATTGTCGTGATCGTACTTCAGCGCCACCGCGTAATGCGTCGGGTTGGTGATGATGACATCGGCATCCGGTACCGCTTCCATCATGCGGCGTTGCGCCATTTCCTGCTGTACCTGGCGTACCCGGGACTTGACCTCGGGCTTGCCTTCCGTGTCTTTCATTTCGTCGCGCACTTCCTGCAGCGTCATTTTCAGCTTTTGCGAGTGATCCCACAGCTGGAACGGCACGTCGATAGCGGCAATCAATATCAGCGTCGAGGA
>JAASSH010000503.1 GCA_021767985.1 Gammaproteobacteria bacterium
CGCCGATACGATCGTTGGTCGAGGCGGACAGGTCCATCAGCACGATCATCGACAAATCGCGCAGGTGCCGCGTAATACGGATGTTTACCCGCGGATCGGGCATGATGCCTCGCCGAATATCGATCATCGCCCGCACCGCGGCGTCGATATCGAGCTCATCGCCATCTTCGAAGCCTCGCTTGCGAACGATGCCCTGCGGCTGCAGCGCGTCGATCAGGTGTTTGATGCGACTCGCGATCGGCTTGTGTTTTTCGAGAATTTCGTCCATGACTGCGGGATCTTCGCGCCGCTGACGGCGTTCGATCACGGTGGTCCACTCCGGCCGCGACAGTTGAACCTGGTAATCCCACTCGTCGTAATGAAACGGCTCGGACACGGGTTCGACGCCCTCCGATTCGTTGTAGCTGACGCCGTTGTCCTCGTAGGGAAACAGCTCGGTAGGCAGGACCCAGACTTCCTGCGGGCTGCCGTCCTCGAGCTCGGAGTCGATCTCGTTGACCATTTGCATGACGTTGACGTACTTGCGCTGCGTCGGCTGGCGCCACGGCAGGCGTTCATACTCGGCGGCATCGGGGCCGGCTTCGTCGAAATCCCAGAAATACCGGTTATCGTCGCGGTAAGGTATCGGCGAGTCCAGCAGCAGACGCATCGAAGGTATCTTTTCAGATTCGGCAATGCGGGCGAAACATTCGACTCCAAATTCGCGCACCAACGGCCGGTCCACCGTACCCGCTTCTAGCAGCTTGCGGTAACGGCCGACGATATCGTTGATCCAGTTTTCGACATCGTCGTATTCCGGGTCGAGCAGCGCGCGATTCAGGCGCAGCATGATACTGGCGACCGGGTGAAGTTCCTCGGTAGCAGATTCCAGGGCATGTTCGAAGAAGCGCAGCCATAGCCGCCGCAGGCCCGGAAACTGGCGATAGGCGAGATATTCGACCCGGGCGTCCTCGAAGATTTCAACCATCAGGCGTTGTGCCGGGCTCAAATCGTCGCCATTCATCGTTTCACTGGTGTAAACGATATGCGCGGCCGCGTGCACCGCCGCGGCACGGTAGACATCGATACCGTCGATGCCGTCGTAGCGATCGAAGGCATCGGGCAGATGCACCAGGTAGTCTTCGATGTAGGGCCGACTGCCCTGCCGGGTTTCGAAATCGTCCGCGGTCGGGCGCATGAAGAACGCGCGCGCCCACAGCGCCCGCAGGTAAAAATTCAGCTTGCGATGATTATCGACGAACAGCGTACCGCGGCGTTCGCGCTGCAGCACCGACTTCGAGGTTTCGGTGGCGACACCGAAATAAGCGGCCTGCCCTTCGAAATCGCGCTGATAAGCCTGCGCTCCCCAGGTGGCCCAGCGGCGCAGGCCACCCAGCGTCAACTTGGACAGCAATTCGCTCAGGGCTTCCATCATCGGGCGCAGACCGCGCGGCGCCTTGCCGGCGAGCTGATGCAACAGCTTGAAATAGCCGCGCAGCAGGTCGGCATCGCCGAGCCGGGTGGCGGCGAGCGGCAGATTGGAAAGAATCAGTGTAATCACCGAGCCCGAGGTCAGCGACGACAGTTTCATGATGGCCTCGATCGTATCCGGCACGATATCCTCGCCGACTTCTTTTGCCACCACCGGCATTTCCTGTACATAGGTCAATACCAGGTCCTGCCCCTTGCCCAGCGTGCACATGGCCTTGATGCCGACCAGGTAATTCTCCAGACCATGCGGTGACATGATGCGCTGCGCTTCGAGCCAGGATGCCTCGACCGCTTCGAGGTTTCCGAGGTCCTCGGGATCGATGCATTCCAGGTATTCGGCGAGTTCGGGATGCATGCCTAAGCGTAACCGTCACCCCGGCCTCCGAGCCGGGGTCCATTACAACGTTCGAAAAATGATACCCGGAAAATCCCCCGGATTTTCCGGAGGACAGCCAGCAACACTGAGGCATGGATGCCGGCGGTCCGACGTATCGGTCGAGCCCGGCATGACGAAGTCTTTTGCGATATCCCAGTCACGCCCACTACCCCGGTCAGAAGTCATCCCCGCGCAAGCGGGGATCTACTGACCATGGATTCTTCTGGAGATCCCCGCTTGAGCGGCGGTCCGACGCATCGGGATGACGTAGGGTTTTCATCAAAAGTAAGTGTCGACCGCGGCGTAGAGCGTATCGCGCATATCGGGATCGTCGCACAACGGGGTTACCAATGCCATGCGGCAGGCAGCCCCGGCATCGACGCCCTGCGCCATCAGTTGCGCCGCGTAAATCAGCAACCGCGTCGACATACCTTCATCCAGGCCGTGACCTTTCAAATTGCGCGAACTGGTCCCGACCTGCACCAGTTTTTTCGCCGTTTCAGCATCGACACCGCCTTCATGGGCGACGATTTCGGCCTCGGTCTCGGCTTCGGGATAGTCGAAATCTAGGCCGCCGAAGCGCTGCTTGGTCGACTGCTTCAGGTCCTTCATCAGCGACTGGTATCCCGGGTTGTAGGAAATTACGAGCTGGAAATCCTCGTGAGCCTTAACCAGCTCACCTTTCTTTTCCAGCGGTAATTCACGACGGTGATCGGTTAACGGATGGATAACCACGGTCGTATCCTGGCGCGCCTCGACGATTTCATCGAGATAACAGATGGCACCGATACGCGCCGCTACCGTCAGCGGCCCGTCCTGCCAGCGCGTACCGTTGATGTCGAGCAGGTGCCGCCCGACCAGGTCGGAAGCGGTCATGTCCTCGGTACAGGCAACGCTGATCAGCGGTTTTTGCAGCTTCCAGGCCATGTATTCGACAAAACGCGACTTGCCGCAGCCGGTGGGGCCTTTCAGCATCACCGGCATGCGCACCTGGTA
>JAASSH010000504.1 GCA_021767985.1 Gammaproteobacteria bacterium
AATCGGTCGCGCCGGGGCACATTCGGTGACGATACTGGGTGTCGGCATATCGTTTCTGCTGTCCCTGGTGGTGCTCAAGGACGTCGTCTTCGACGGTGCCGCCGTATATAACCAGTCGGTGTATACCTGGATGGTCAGTGACGGTATCCGCTTCGAGGTCGGATTCCTGATCGACGGCCTGACCGCTTTGATGATGTCGGTCGTCACCGGGGTGTCGCTCGCGGTTCACGTCTACACCATCGGTTACATGCATGACGACGACGGCTACCAGCGCTTCTTCAGCTATATCTCGCTGTTCACCTTCTCGATGCTGATGCTGGTCATGTCGAACAATTTCCTGCAATTGTTCTTCGGCTGGGAAGCGGTTGGCCTGGTTTCTTACCTGCTAATCGGCTTCTGGTTCAAACGCGAGACCGCGATTTACGCCAACATGAAGGCGTTTCTTGTCAATCGGGTCGGGGATTTCGGCTTCCTGCTCGGGATTGCGGTGGTGCTGATGTTCACCGGCTCGCTCGACTACTACGAGGTTTTCGACCGTGCCGATGCGATGCTGTCGGCCACGATGCAGGTGATTCCGGGTGTCGACTGGTCGGTGATTACGCTGGCCTGCATCCTGTTGTTCGTCGGCGCCATGGGTAAATCGGCGCAGGTGCCGCTACACGTCTGGCTGCCGGACTCGATGGAAGGCCCGACGCCGATATCGGCCCTGATCCACGCGGCTACCATGGTTACCGCCGGTATCTTCATGGTGGCACGCATGTCGCCGCTATTCGAGCTGTCGACGACGGCCTTGTCGGTGGTGATCGTGATCGGTGCAACCACCGCGTTTTTCATGGGACTGGTCGGCATTGTGCAAAACGACATCAAGCGCGTAGTGGCTTATTCGACGCTATCGCAGCTGGGCTATATGACCGTCGCGCTCGGGGCCTCGGCCTACTCGGCGGCGATATTCCACCTGATGACGCACGCTTTCTTCAAGGCCCTGCTGTTCCTGGCCGCGGGCTCGGTTATTATCGCGATGCACCACGAGCAGGATATCCGCAAGATGGGTGGCCTCAAGAAATACATGCCGATCACGTACTGGGTATCTTTGATCGGCTCGCTGGCGTTGATCGGTTTCCCCGGATTTTCGGGATACTTTTCCAAGGACGCGATTTTAATCGCTACCCAGAACGCCGACGTCCCGGGTGCAGGTTATGCCTTTCTGTGCGTCCTGTTAGGTGTTTTCGTGACCGCGTTTTATTCCTTCCGCATGTTTTTCCTGGTGTTCCACGGCGAGGAGCGAATGGATAAACATACCCGCGAGCATTTACATGAAACCCCGTGGGTGGTGACTGCACCACTGATCGCGCTGGCGATTCCATCGGTGATCATCGGCTGGATCACGATCGACGAAGTCCTGTTCGGTGATCTGTTCAAGGAAGCGATCCTGGTGTTCGAAGACCACGGCGCGATGGCCGCGGTCGGCGCGGCATTTCATGGTTCCTTCAATTTCGTGATACACGGCTTTGCCGGGCCCGCGGTTTATCTGGCCGGTGCAGGGGTGGTTGCAGCCTGGTACATGTATCTCAAGAAGCCGGAAATGGCGGCGCAGTTCAGGCGAAAACTCGAACTGCCTTACCGCATTCTGGACAACAAGTACTATTTCGATCGTTTTAACGAGATCGTTTTTGCCGCCACCGCCAGGGGAGTGGGGCAGGTATTGTGGCGCCTGGGTGATGCGTTGATGATCGACGGTCTCGTCGTGAATGGCAGCGCGCGCCTGGTCGGCTGGTTTTCCGGCGTCGTGCGCCACGTGCAAACGGGTTATTTGAATCATTACGCATTTGCGATGATTTCGGGTCTGATCCTGTTGCTGGGATGGGTTGTACTGGGCTAAAGCAAAACAAGAACAAGGGTAAACATTAAAATATGTACGCTGACTGGCCGCTATTGAGCCTTGTGATCTGGACGCCGATTCTCGGTGGCATCCTGGTGCTGTTCGCCGGCGACAGGGAGCCCTCGGGTGCGCGCAAGATTGCGCTGGTGGTGTCGATCGTCACCTTCCTGATGACGCTACCGCTGTATTCGCAATTCAATACCGAAACGCACCTGATGCAGTTCGTCGAACGCCAGCCCTGGATAGCCGCGTTCAATATCGAGTACTACCTCGGGATCGACGGCATCTCGATGCCGCTAATCCTGCTGACCTCCTTTACCACGGTCATAGTCATTATCTCGGCCTGGGAAGTTATTCAGTATCGGGCATCGCAGTACCTGGCGGCGTTTCTGATCATGGAAGGTTTTATGATCGGAACCTTTGCGGCGCTGGACGCGGTGCTGTTTTATATTTTCTTCGAGGCCATGCTGATACCGATGTTCCTGGTTATCGGCGTCTGGGGCGGAGCCAACCGGATCTACGCGACCCTGAAGTTCTTTCTCTACACGTTTATCGGCTCCGTGCTGATGCTGGTCGCGCTGATTTACATGTATACCCAATCCGGCAGTTTCGCGATCTTCGATTTTCATCATCTGCAACTGTCGCTCACCGAGCAGGTGCTGATTTTCCTCGCTTTCCTGGTGGCCTTCGCGGTCAAAGTACCGATGTGGCCGGTGCATACCTGGTTGCCCGATGCGCACGTCGAGGCGCCGACCGGTGGCTCGGTTATCCTGGCGGCGATCATGCTGAAGATCGGCGGCTACGGATTCCTGCGCTTTAGCCTGCCGATTACACCGGACGCCAGTGCCGAACTCGACTGGCTGATTATCACGATGTCGCTGACCGCGGTGGTGTATATCGGTTTCGTCGCCCTGGTGCAGCGCGATATGAAGAAACTGATCGCCTATTCGTCGATCGCGCAT
>JAASSH010000505.1 GCA_021767985.1 Gammaproteobacteria bacterium
GCAAGAATCGAGATAGACAAGGCTTATCACTTATTGAAGGTGACGATCGAGTCGGTCAGGTCGGGCCAGACGCTGGTGCGCTCATTGAAGTTTGCCAGTAAGGCTGAAGAGTATCTTTACGAAATAGATCGTAACGATACGCATAACATGCTCGTCGGGTTGCTGGTTAGCGAAAAAAAGAAGTCGGACGCAACCGAGCAGAAAATTGTTGACTATGTTGCCGAGGCCAGCCTGTTACGACAACAGGCAGAGGCTTATGCCAGTGAAAATGCCCACGAGCAAGCCATCGAATTGCTCGAACAGTCAACCAGGCAATTGGTACGCGCGATTCGCAGTGCAGGAATTTACATTCCGGGGTAGTCGAAAAAGAGCTTATGAAATTCAGACCTCTCTTATATGTCGTTCCACTGATAATATCTTTTGCCCTGCTGGCAGCAGAGCCGAGATGGCAATCCCTGGTCGAGGACGGATTGCATGATCCCGAGAGCCCGGCGATCGGGGTTTTACAGGAGCCGGCGAGCGCGCTCTCGTTGCTACCGCCGGATAACAGCGGGAACCGGGTCGCCTGGATCAGGGCGTTACGCGAGGGCTATATCGAACCGCGCACCAACATTTACCCGGAAACAAAAATCGAAGTACTCGACATGGATATCGTCATGGAGAAGACCGGGGAATTATCCATGGTCATGTTTCCGCATAAGCCCCATACGGAATGGCTGGATTGCGCTAATTGCCATGACAAGATTTTCGTCGAGAAAGTCGATGCCAACCCGATCAATATGTTCGCTATCCTGTCCGGCGAGTATTGTGGGCAATGCCACGGTGCGGTTGCATTTCCGCTAACCGAGTGTAATCGCTGCCACAGCGTTCCCAGGAGCAGCTTTACCGGTAAGCCGGGAGTACAGCCGATACCGGTATCGGATCAGGCGCCTGGTTAAGGTCGGTCGTACACGATGAAGATCATGCCAGTTAGTGCCATTCAATCAAAGCGGCTCAGCACGCGGTTACTTCTGATCCTGGCCCTGGCTGTTATGATGCCGAATGTCAATGCGGAATACGGTGACGTTGTGTTGAATCGGATTTCCGGGGCAAATGATATGCGCCCGGTTATCTTCCCGCACTGGTTTCACCGAATTCGCTTTCGTTGCAAAGTTTGCCATGACGAACTGGGATTTGAAATGCGCGCCGGAGCCAATCAGATTAACATGGGCAAGATCATTGATGGGCAGTATTGCGGAATGTGTCACAACGGGGAAATTGCCTGGTCCGTGGATGAATGCCATCTCTGCCATTCTGGTAAGCCGGGGCTGAAAACGGGGATTCGCGGCAGCAACAAGACCGGGGGGCCCGGACGGTGGTAGCGCGCAGGCAGGGGCAATTAGTCACGGCTGTTGCATTACGGAGGGCATTCATGTCGGTCCTGCTGGGCGCCCTGTTTTTGCTAACGATCGCCGGATGCAGTTCGGTACCCAGCCAACATGCGTTCAAGATGCCCGCTATCGATGACATCAGCCAGGAGGGCCTGGTGTGGCCGCCCCGGCCCGCGGTACCGCGATATGCCTTTATAGGCCATCTTTATGGAGATTCGAATAGCAAGGACCCGCCGAATCGCGGCGGTATGGCTCGATTCTTTGCAGCCATCGTCGGCCTCGACGCAAAACCCCCGTCACTGCTCAACCTGGTGCGACCGCAGCAGGTGGTCACCGATAACGGCGGTAAGATTTACATTACCGATCCGGGGCTGCAGTCGGTTTTCGTGTTCGATGAGAATCTGGGGGAATTCGCTGTCTGGAATGAACGCGGCCTGGATTTCCCGTTGCCGAGTCCCATCGGTGTTACGCATGCGCTGGATTCGGTATGGGTCACCGATTCCGAGTTGGCGCTGGTCTATCAACTGGATTTGAACGGTGAATTAATAAAAAGCTTCGGGCACGACGAATTGAAACGCCCAACCGGAATAACCTTTGATCCGGCTGGCCAGAGGTTTTTTATCAGCGATACCGAAGCAGGTGACGTCAAGTTGTTCGATGCCCGGGGTGAATTGATCGAAACCTGGGGCAGCAGCGGCACCGGGGAAAGCCAGTTTAACCGCCCCACCTATCTTGCTTATCGCCAGGGCAGGCTTTACGTTGTCGACTCGTTAAATGCTCGTATCCAGATACTCGATGAGCGAGGCAGTTTTATTAAGTCTGTCGGTCAACGTGGATTGTATGTCGGCAACTTTTCCCGGCCCAAAGGGATCGCGCTCGATTCGGACGGTAACATATATGTTTCCGAAAGTTATTACGATCACGTGTTGATTTACAATCGACACGGTGAATTGTTAATGTCAATCGGCGGCTCGGGCCTGGCACCTGGTCAGTTTTCGCAGCCGACCGGGCTTTGGGTGGATGACAGGGACCGGGTCTACGTGTCGGATATGCTGAACAGCCGGGTTTCGATGTTTCAATATCTGGGCGGTAATTAACATGGATATTGCGAGACATCGTTTACACTTTTCATGTTGGCCGTTAGCCGTCGCGCTGTTAGCGGCGAGCTTTTCGATACACGCCGAACCTGTCTCCGATATAGCCAGCACCCGGCACAATTTGTCAGTCAGCGGCCCGGGCAGCGTGACCGCGGTTTCGGAAAGTCAGATTTGCGTATTCTGCCATACACCGCATCATGCCGAGCAGCTACCCGGCGCGCCGTTATGGAATCGACAGGCTTCGGGTGCAGCCTACACGCCATACACTTCGAACACGATCGATGCCAACGATATCGCGGCAACGCCAGGCGGCAGTTCCAAGCTGTGTTTATCCTGCCACGACGGTACCATCGCGATTGGCCAGGTTAACGTA
>JAASSH010000506.1 GCA_021767985.1 Gammaproteobacteria bacterium
AGCGCCTGTTTGACCGCACCGTCCGGCTCGCCGAACTCAACACGGCCGGCACTGGAGCGCCTGAGGGGGGCTGACCGCAATGCCGATTCTGCATCTTGCCTGGAAAAGCCTACTCAACCGTCGCCTGACCGCGGGATTGACCCTGTTTTCGATCGCTCTAAGCGTGACGCTGTTGATCGGCGTCGAGCGGGTTCGCGTTGAAGCCAGGGAAAGTTTCGCCAATACACTTTCGGGCACTGATTTGATCGTCGGCGCCCGCAGCGGTGGCGTGCAGTTGCTGCTGTACTCGGTATTCCGTATCGGTAATGCCACCAACAACATGTCCTGGAAGAGCTATCAGGATATCGCCGCCTTACCTGACGTTGCCTGGAGCATCCCCCTCTCGCTGGGTGATTCTCACCGGGGCTACCGGGTCATGGGTACGACTCAGGATTACTTCCGTCACTACCACTATGCCCGAAACCGGGGCCTGGTATTCGATCACGGCGGGCCCTTTAACGATCTGTATGACGCCGTGCTCGGCGCGGAAGTGGCCGCAGCCCTGAATTACCGCATGGGCGATGCCCTCGTGGTCGCCCACGGCGGCAACGATGTGAGTTTCGCCCGTCACGACAACAAACCGTTCAAGGTGGCCGGCATCCTGAAACGCACCGGCACGCCGGTGGATCGTACCGTACATGTCAGCCTGGAAGCGATCGAGGCCATACACGCCGACTGGCAGGGCGGTGCGCCCATACCGGGCCTGTCACTGTCTGCCGAACAGGCAAGAAACAAGGATCTGACGCCCGCGGCGATCACCGCCGCGCTGGTGGGGTTGAATTCCAGGATCGCGACATTCAAAGTTCAACGTTATGTTAACGAATACAGTGAAGAGCCGTTGACCGCCATCCTGCCGGGGGTGGCACTGAGTGAACTCTGGGGCATCATCGGTATCGCGGAAAACGCGCTGTTGATCGTTTCGGCGTTCGTGGTCGTGGTCGGCCTGTTCGGCATGCTTACGGCGCTCCTGACCAGCCTGAATGAGCGCCGCCGGGAAATGGCCATTCTGCGTTCGGTCGGCGCGCGTCCCGGCCACATCTTCGCCCTGATCATGGGGGAGGCCGTGGTACTGGCGGCAGCCGGCATCGCCCTGGGACTGGGCCTGCTCTACGGATTGTTGATTGTCGCCAGGCCGGTTATTGAAGCGCGTTACGGTATCAGTCTTGCGCTGGGCACCCTCACGCCGCATGAGTTTCTGCTGCTGGGCATCGTGCTGCTGGCCGGCTTCGTGGCGGGTGCGCTGCCAAGCTACCGGGCGTACAAACTGTCGCTGGCCGACGGTTTGTCTATTCGCGTTTGAAAGGAGTTTATTTGATGAAACTGCAGCGTATGGAGATCGGCATCATACTGCTTTCAACAGCGTTGATGGTTGCCTGTGACAATCAGGAGCCTGCGACACCACAACTTGATCCCATCATTCCCGCGCAAGTTACCGAACCCGAAGCTCCGGCTGAAACAGCAAAAGTGCAGGCCATCGTTGAGAAAGAGCGCGATGTCATCGAGCTTGAATGGGACGCCCTGATTCCCGCGGACTGGCGGATCGACAAATTGATGGAGGAGTACGACGCCGATAATCTCGCTGATGACGACCCGCGCGCCAAAGAGCTCATGAAAAAAATGAAGCAGTTCTGGCAGGAGGCGCCGGTGGTTCATGATTACGACGGCAAGAAAATAAAAATGCCGGGCTTTATCGTCCCGCTGGAAATGGACGCAACAGCCATCCAGGAGTTTCTTCTGGTGCCTTATTACGGCGCCTGTATCCACACGCCGCCACCACCGGCAAACCAGACGGTACATGTTGTTACGGATGAGCAGCGTGCCTACCAGGGACAACTGTTCGATATCGTCTGGGTGACGGGAACGATGAAAGTCGAGAAAATATCCAGCGAGATGGGCGATGCGGGGTATCGCATCGAGGCCACTAAGGTAGAGGCCTATCAATAGACGACTGCTTCAGTTGAAAACAACTGGTGTAAACCGAACTGCAGTTCAGTCAGGTTTCTGGAGTAACAACAGATACCGGCTGCCCTTGGGCGTCTTGACAGTGCAATTATGGATCATTTTGCCCGCCGCGGCTCTGGAGATCAGCTGTCATATCCATCCACCTGCACCGGTAGAAAGTGGCGTATCACCGGGAACCACATTCGGCCCCTTTGCCACAGAATCAGAGTGCGAATCCGTCCGGCAGCAACTTTTCGGCATTGATGGCCGCTGTCACTGCGCACCCAGCTTCTCATCCCCGTTGATCCGCCGACGTGATCGCGGCAAGGATTCAGGGCATGAAGACAGCTCAGTCACACCACTGCCTTAATAAACAGGTTGAATGGGTACTAGAAAACCCGGAAGTGAAAACAAACGGAAGCAGCAATGACAAATGCCGGTTCCCATAACATTCCTTTGTAATTGATGGAATCAATCATTTGTAGAGACCACCTATATGATATGCAGAGTCAAATACGACGGAATGGCGTATTGCGAATCCACAAGATTGGGGCTGCCTGGGTACAGACATAAGCGAAAGCATCTTGTCCGCTGTAGCTGGGAATCGTGGAAAAGTGGAATAGTGTGGCGTCGGGCGGGGGACGCGAACCCCCTGTGTTTTTTATCTGCAAATCCGCGTGTTACACGCCGGTCCATTTGAGGAGTATAATTTCTTAATATTTTTTATTTTTATTTCATACGGTTACAAGGCAAAATGGCGTCCCCAAGGGGAGGCCACCTTATCCCCCAGTTACGCACGACGTCTCACGTAACATATTTATTATAGTTTTCAACTTGATACATTTCACCGAAGCTA
>JAASSH010000507.1 GCA_021767985.1 Gammaproteobacteria bacterium
ACCCCACCGATCCCACCCGTCAGCGGCACGGTCGTACCGCGCTACGCGGGACCATCGACATTCTGCCGGCTGCCCGAATTACGCGATGTGCCCTACTGCGACGTTGCGATACTCGGTATACCATTCGATTCCGGCACCAGCTACCGGCCCGGCGCGCGCTTTGGGCCGCAGGCAATTCGCCAGGCCTCGCGCCACCTGCGCACCAACTTCCACCCGGCTTACGACACCGAGCCTTTCAAGACGCTGCAGGTCGCCGATGCCGGGGATGTCGCCTGTAATCCCTACAACATCGAGGAAGCGATCACGCAGATCGAAGCAGCCGCGGACGAGCTTTACCAGAAGGCGCCGGTGATCGTCAGCCTGGGTGGAGATCATACCATCGCGGTACCGCTGCTGCGCTCGGTGAACAAGGTCGCCGGCCAGGTGGCGCTGGTGCATTTCGACGCCCACCTCGACACCTGGGACACTTATGTCGGCGCGCCCTACACGCACGGTACCCCGTTCCGCCGCGCTGCCGAGGAAGAACTGTTTAAAGAAGAAGCCTCGATGCATGTCGGCATCCGTGGCCCCCTGTACAGTCCCGACGACCTGGTGCGAGATGAAGAACTCGGTTTCAAGACCGTGCACTGCGACGAGTTGCAAACCCACGGTGTCGAGCACGTGGTCAAACGTATCCGCGATCGAGTTGGCGACAATCCACTTTACCTTTCGATCGATATCGACGTGCTCGATCCGGCGCATGCGCCCGGTACCGGAACACCGGAAATTGCAGGACTCAGCAGCCGCGAACTGGTCAATATCATCCGCGGGTTGCAGGGCGCTAACCTGGTAGCCGCCGATATCGTCGAAGTGGCGCCGGCCTACGATCATGCCGAGATCACGTCGCTGGCGGCGGCAACCCTGGCCTTCGAAATGGTCAACCTGGTGGCCTGTCAAAGCTAGCTGTCCCGCGCTGCGATTCTCGATTCCTCGTTGATCGTATGATGGGCAAACCAGGCCACCGACAATAGCAGCATACTGCCGCCGATAATGGTGTTCAGCGACGGCGCCTCGCGAATCACCAGCCAGACCCAGAGCGGACCAAGAATACTCTCCAGCAGGTAAACCAGCTGCACTTCGGCCGAATTGGCGAACCGTGGGGCAATCGTCAGCATGATGAAAGCGAAGGGTATCAGGATGAATCCGATTATCCCGAGATAGACGAGCTGTTGCGCCGAAATGCTCAACTCGGGCGCCTGGGCCAGCCCGTAGCAAGCGGTAAAAAAACTGCCGATGATTACCGATGGCACCAGGTCGACGTCCTTCTTGTAACGAATCAGTACCGCGCTGCAAGCGGTAACGAGCGCGCAGCAAATGGCGAAAAAATCACCCAGCAGGCCGTTGCTGCCATAACTGCCCCAGCCGATGATAAAGATGCTGAGCAAAGACAGCGCGATAATGAGCCAGGTACTCGGCCGCTGATTTTCACGCAGCACGATCAGCGACAGGATGGCGGCAAATATCGGCGCCGAGGAGAGAAACAGTAGCGTGTTGGCTACCGAGGTTCGCTGAATCGCGCTGATAAAGGTGATATTGACGCTGGCGAACAGCAGGCCGTTTAGCACGCCAATCCAGCCGATACGCAGCAGCGCGCCGACGAAACGCGTGCGATAGTAAATCCACAGTACCAGGCTGATAGCAATTATCGGAAACAACCCGCGATAAAATATCAACGTGTAATCGTTGAGGTCGGCAAGACGAATCAACAGGCTATCGGGACTGAGCACGAAAACCCCTGCAAGCGACATCATGATACCCTTGCCGCGATCGCTCAGGCCTTTGAGTTGGTTAGTTTTGCTCATTCAGGACTGTTCCGTGAAGATGCTGCATGATAATGTCACGCCCGAGTTTAAGAAAGCTCGACAATCGATAGTTGGAGATTTAGCGTGCCATTGACACACCCCGCCCCACGAGAGCTGGCGCACACCCGCGTCGTTACCTGCCATGGTTATCGGCGCGAAGATGAGCTATGGGATATCGAGGGCAGGATCGTCGATACCAAGCCCTACCGCTTTCAGAATCGTGATCGCGGCGGCTGGATCGAGGCCGGCGAGGCGTTACACGATATGTCGATACGGTTGACGATTAACCTCGACCTAGAAGTCATCGATGTCGACGCGGTAATCGATCATTCGCCCTACAACTACTGCAAGTCGGTTTCCAGGATGGCGCGCAACCTGATCGGTTTGAAAATTGCGCCAGGCTGGACCCAAAAGTCGAAACAGGCCATGGGTGCGAATCGCGGCTGCACCCACCTGACCGAGCTGCTGGGCCCGGTAGCGACTACCGCCATTCAAACGATCGCCAGCGCGAAGTCCAGGCTAAGCGACAACAAGTCCCGGCCCCGGACGAACGCTTTTCTCGATAGCTGCCACACTTACGCCTCTGACAGTCCTGTAGTCAAGCTGCACTGGCCGGAACACTATAGCGGTGACAAGTAAACTGAATAACGCGTGGTCAAGCGAGACATGATTTGGCCGAAAGTTTGAAGTAGAATTCACGCAACGCACGAAGAACATAAATGATTTGCGTTCATGCAAGCGCTACCTTGCTGCATTATTGGCATATCATGGAGGCCTCACTAATGACCAAGTTATCCCGTATCGCCGCTGCACTATTAACCCTCGCCTCGTTCGGGGTTTACGGTCACGGCTCGCTGAGCATCGATTTGTCGCACCCGATTCCTACGTTTGCCCCCAGTAGTGAAGACCCGATGAAACCGGATCTGTCCAGTCCGTATCACAATTCAAAACCAATCCCGACCTTCGGCGCGCAGGCGGTTTTGTCTTTCGCG
>JAASSH010000129.1 GCA_021767985.1 Gammaproteobacteria bacterium
AACCGGTCGAACTGTTGCGCTATATCGAACTGATGGAGCAGGCGCTGGGAAAAACGACCGGCCGGGAACTGCTGCCGGCACAGCCCGGCGACGTCGAAGACACCTATGCGGATATCGCGCCGCTGACCGCCGATACCGGTTATGTCCCGCAAATTTCGATCGAGCAGGGATTGCATCATTTTGCGCACTGGTATATTGACTATTACGGCACGAAATAATTTATACTGGCGGCAGGTATACCGCTACTGCAAAAAATAAATCGCAACGGGCAGGCGGTTCGAGGAGCATCAAATCGTTGACCAGGCACAACATTCAGCCTTGCTGGAGATAAACCAGCTGGCGGTCGATTTCAGGCTGCAGCATCACGCCGTGCCGGCACTGATGGATGTCTCCTTCAGTGTCGATCCTGGCGAAACCGTTGCCCTGGTAGGGGAGTCGGGTTCCGGCAAATCGGTGACCTCGCAGGCAATCATGGGCATCCTGCCCACGAATGCCGAGATTCGCTCGGGCGAGATCCTGTTCGACAATCCTGAAACCGGTCAGCGTATCGATATCGCCAGCCTGGACCCGGAAAGTACAGAGATGCGCCAGATTCGCGGCGGCAACATCTCGATCATTTTCCAGGAGCCGATGACCTCGCTGTCGCCGGTGCACACGATCGGCGACCAGGTTAGCGAGGCCCTGTTCCTGCATCGCGATGCCAGTTACCAGGAAGGCCTCAAACTGACCGAAGCGATGCTGAAACACGTCGGTTTCCCTGATCCCGCGAGGGCTTTGCGGATGTATCCGTTCGAGCTTTCCGGCGGGTTGCGCCAGCGCGCGATGATCGCGATGGCGATGATAACCCATCCGTCGTTGCTGATCGCCGACGAGCCGACGACCGCGCTCGACGTGACGATACAGGCCCGTATTTTGAAACTGGTCCGCGAGCTGCAGGCCGAGCTCGGCATGGCGCTGCTGCTGATTACCCATGACCTGGGCGTGGTCTCCAACATGGCGGACCGCGTGGTGGTGATGTATCACGGCCGCGTGATGGAGGCGGGCCCGCTACGGCAGCTGTTCGGCGATCCGCAGCACGATTATCTCAAGGCGTTGATGCACGCGGTACCGCGTTTCGACCTGGAGCCTGGCGAAAGACTGGTGCCGGTGCGTGAAATCAAGTCCGAAACCGGTGCGCTGATCAAGCATCAACCACTCGATCAGGTTGCCGATGCCGGTGAGCCGCACCTGACCGTAAGCGAGGTCAGCAAGACTTATCATCTGCATCGTGGAGACTGGTTCAGCACCGAGTCCAGGGAACTGCTGGCGGTCGACCGGGTGTCGCTGGAGGTCGAGCGGGGCGAATGTTTCGGCCTGGTCGGCGAAAGCGGCTGCGGAAAAACGACGCTCAGCAAGATCATCATGCGGGCAGTAACGCCGGACCAGGGTGAAATCGTTTACCACGATCACAGTCGCGCGATCGATGTACGCGCGCTCGACAATTCAGCGCTGCTCGAATTTCGCCGCAAGATGCAGTTCATTTTTCAGGATCCCTATAGTGCGCTCAATCCGCGCATGACTGTGTTCGATATCCTGCGCGAGCCGTTGGTGGTGCACGAGCTGGGCGATATGGATTTTCAGCGCGAAATGGCAACCGAGCTGATGCGGCTGGTGGGTCTCGATCCACGCTTTCTGAATCGCTACCCGCACAGTTTCTCGGGCGGCCAGCGGCAGCGCATCGGCATCGCCCGCGCACTCGCGCTGCAACCCGACCTGATTATCTGCGACGAGCCCGTGTCGGCGCTCGACGTGTCGATCCAGGCGCAGGTTTTGAATCTGTTGAAGGACCTGCAGCAGGAACTCGGGCTGACCTTTCTGTTTATCTCGCATAACCTGGCGGTGATCCACTACATCGCCAACCGGATCGCAGTAATGTGCCGCGGTCGCATCGTCGAACTGGCACCGCGCGACGCGCTGTTTGCAAACCCGGTTCATCCTTATACCCGGGCCCTGCTGTCCGCGGTACCGCACCCCGAGCTGTCGCAGCCGCTGAACTTCGATGCGATTACCGAGGGTGCGGCTTCCAATCCCGGCCAGTGGCCGGCTCCGTTTACTCTGGACGGTCGTACTCCAACCGAGTTAATGGCGCTTGGCGAAGGGCACTTCGTGCGCGTTGCGAGTGGCTCCAAACCCTCGGACCTGGCGGCATGATGCGTTTGGCAAAAATACTGTTTTGCCTGGCGAGCATGCTGCCGTTGGCAGCAATGGGGGCACAACAGCACTTCATCGAGACGCCGTCGCTGGCGGAGCGGGTGCAGAGCGGCGAGCTACCGCCGGTGGCGCAAAGGATCCCGCAGGTGCCGCGGCGCCTCGAGCTTGGCGGTGAATTCAGTCCCGGGCAGCATGGCGGGCAGATGCGCCTGTTGATGGGCAAGCAGAAGGATATTCGGCAGATCGTCATCTATGGTTATGCCCGCCTGGTCTGTTATGCGCCCGATCTAAAGCTCGAAGCCGATATTCTCGAAAGTTTCGAGGTTGTCGAAAACCGGATTTTCACGCTGCGGCTGCGCAAGGGGCACAAGTGGTCGGATGGTCACCCGTTTACCTCCGAGGATTTCCGCTACTACTGGGAAGACATCGCGATGAATCCGGCACTTGCCAAGGGCGGGCCGAACAAGATATTCCTCGTCGATGGCGAGTTGCCGCAGGTCGAGTTTCCGGACCCCTACACGGTGCGATACAGCTGGTCCAAACCGAATCCCTATTTCCTGCCGGCGCTGGCCGGCGCGCGTCCGCTTTACATCTACAAGCCGGCACACTACCTGCGCCAGTTCCACGCGTCTTATCAGAGCGAGGAAAAACTGAAACAGATGATAGACGAAATGGGTAAGCGCAACTGGGCTGGCGTACACTTCAGTCGCGATCGACCCTATAAGGCAACCAATCCCGACTTGCCCAGCCTGCAGCCCTGGGTCAATTCGACTTACCCGCCATCGGACCGGTTCATTTTCAAGCGTAATCCGTATTACCATCGGATCGACCAGAACGGCAGGCAGTTGCCGTATATCGATTCGATTGCGGTCAACATCGCTTCCAGCAAGCTGGTTCCGGCGAAAACCGGCGCCGACGAATCGGACCTGCAGGCGCGTTACCTGCGCATGGATAACTATACTTTTCTCAAGACCGCGGCTAAACGCAGCAATTTCGACGTACGCCTGTGGCAAACCGCGAAAGGCGCCCACATGGCGTTGTATCCGAATCTCAACACCAACGACCCGGTGTATCGCGAGTTACTGCGTAACCTGGATTTTCGGCACGCGCTGTCGCTGGCGATACACCGCTATGAAATAAACCAGGTCGTGTATTTCCGCCTGGTCGAGGAAAGCAACAACACGGTGCTGCGGGAAGGTCCGCTATACCGTCCGAAATACCAGGAGGACTGGATAGGATTCGACCTCGAGACTGCAAACCGGCTGCTGGACGAGCTTGGCCTGGAACAGCGCGACGATCGCGGTGTGCGGCTGATGTCCGACGGTCGGCCACTGGAGATCATGATCCAGACTGCCGGCGAGAGTACCGAGCAAACCGATGTGCTCGAACTAATCCACGATAGCTGGCTGCAGGCTGGAATCAAGCTCTACAGCGTGCCGTCGACGCGCGAGGTTTTTCGCAACCGGATTTTTTCAGGTGAAGCGATCATGTCGATCTGGTCGGGGCTGGAAAATGCAATTCCGACCGCCGAAAACAGCCCTAAGGATCTGGCACCGACCTCGAAATACCAGTACCAGTGGCCCAAGTGGGGTTCTTATTACGAGTCGAGCGGCAAGAGTGGCGAGGCGCCCGATCTGCCGGCGGCACGCCGGCTGGTCGAACTGAACGATCAATGGGCGCGGGCGCGCAGCCATGAAGAGCGCGTCGATATCTGGCACCAGATGCTTGAAATCAATCGCGAGCAAACGTTTACCATCGGCATCGTCAACCATGTGCCGCATCCGGTGGTCGTCAATAACTACCTGCGTAATGTTCCGCAAAAAGGTTTTTACGACATTGCACCGGGGGCTTATTTCGGTATTTACAAGCCGGATACCTTCTGGTTCGACGAGGCCAGGCGCTGATGCTCCACTATATCCTGCGTCGCATCCTGACGATGATTCCAACCCTGCTGATTATCAGCATGCTGGTTTTCGTCATTATCCAGTTGCCCCCCGGAGATTATCTCGAGAGTCATATCGCCGAACTGCAAAGCCAGGGAGAATCGGTCGACGAGCAGAAGATCCAGTTCTTGCGGGAACAGTATGGGCTCGACAAGCCCATGATGCAGCAGTACTGGTATTGGCTAATCGGCATGTTGCAGGGCGATTTTGGCTACTCTTTCGAGTACGATCTGCCGGTGACCGAGGTCGTCGGCGACCGGCTGTTTCTGACCGTCCTGATCTCGATCGCCACCATCCTGTTTACCTGGGCGGTGGCCTTTCCGATTGGAATCTATTCCGCCACTCACCAGTACAGCTGGGGCGACTACGGGCTCTCGACGCTGGGCTTCCTCGGTCTTGCTACCCCGAATTTCCTGCTGGCGCTGGTGATGCTGTACCTGGCCAACGTTTATTTTGGTACCAGCATCGGGGGCTTGATGGATCCGGAATACATCGATGCCCCGTGGAGCCTGGACAAGGTGTTATCGATTCTCGAGCACCTGTGGATACCGGTGGTCGTCATCGGCACCTCGGGCACGGCCGGCATGATTCGGCGCTTGCGCGCAAATCTGCTGGACGAATTGCAGAAACAGTATGTCACCACCGGGCGCGCCAAGGGGTTGCCACCGGGCAAGCTGCTGAGAAAGTATCCGCTGCGCGTCGCGATCAATTTTTTCGTGGCCGACATCGGTAACCTGCTGCCCACGGTTATTTCCGGCGCCGAGATCGTCGCGGTAGTCATGTCGTTGCCGACGACCGGTCCGATTCTGCTGAGCGCGCTGCAAAGTCAGGACATGTACCTGGCCGGCTCCTTCCTGATGTTTCTCGCACTGCTGACCGTTTTCGGCGTGCTGGTCTCGGACATATTGCTGGCCCTGCTGGATCCCCGTATCCGGCTCGGCGGGAGTGCGAGTAAATGAGCGGCGAACATTTCGTATCGCGCGAACCGTTCGATCCGCACTCGATCGAGGCGTTGACGCCGGAGCAGGAGAAATACTACCTGGCCTCGCAGTGGAAGCTGATGTGGTGGAAACTGAAACGCCATCGACTTGCCGTCATCTGCGGCGTCATCCTGGCGTTGAACTACGCCACGATCATGTTCAGCGAAGTGATTGCACCTTACAACCTGCATACCCGCAACACCGATTTCGTGTATTCGCCGCCGCAGTCGGTGCATTTGTTTCATGAGGGTGAGTTCATAGGGCCTTTTGTCTACGGCAGAGGCTATGAGCTCGACATGGACCTGCTCAAGCGCAATTACCCCGAGAACAGGGACGAGGTACAGCCGTTACGTTTCTTTTGCCAGGGGGATCCGTATCGCTTCTGGGGCCTGTTCGAGGCCCGGTTTCATCTGGTTTGCCCGCCGGAAAACGGCACCTTCTTCTTACTGGGTACCGATCGTCTGGGGCGGGATATGTTTTCGCGCATCACCTACGGCGCACGGATATCGCTGACCATCGGTTTGGTCGGTATCGCGATCAGCTTTTTCTTCGGTATCGTTATCGGCGGTCTTGCCGGCTACTACGGTGGCTGGGTCGATGCTTCGGTGCAGCGCCTGATAGAAGTGATCCGTTCGTTTCCCGAGTTGCCGCTGTGGATGGCCTTGTCTGCCGTGCTGCCGGTCAACTGGAGTCCGATATTTATATTTTTTGGTATCACCGTAATCCTGGCGATGCTCGACTGGACCGGGCTGGCACGCGCGGTGCGTTCGAAACTGCTATCGCTGCGCGAGGAAGACTATTGCTCCGCCGCCGAACTGATGGGTGCCAAACCGGGCCGTATTATCGGCCGCCATCTGCTGCCCGGTTTCATGAGTCACCTGATAGCGTCGGCAACGCTGTCCGTACCGGCCATGATTCTGGGCGAAACCGCTTTGAGTTTCCTGGGCCTCGGCCTGAGGCCACCGGTAACCAGTTGGGGCGTGCTGTTGAACGAGGCACAAAATATCAATGTGGTCGCGCTGTATCCCTGGCTGCTGTATCCGGTGGTACCAGTGGTGCTTGTGATTCTGACCTTCAATTTCTTCGGCGACGGTTTACGCGACGCGGCTGATCCCTACAAGTAGGCCATGAGCACGGATTTTCAACGGCGTCGGCGTTGCCCCTTATGCCGCTCTGAAAATGCCGATACCTTGTGTGAACTGCCGTACGGTGAGCCTCCAATGGCGAATTTCCTCGAAGCGTTCTATCAGGGGCGAATCCCGTTGGAGCAGCTGTCTCCGCATTCCTATCGAGTGGTAGCTTGCCGGCAATGTCGCTTTGTTTACCAGGACCCGATACTCGACGACGATGGCATGCAGGCGCTGTACCAGGACTGGATCGACAACGCGCTGAGCCTGCGCAAGAAGCAGGGTGCC
>JAASSH010000130.1 GCA_021767985.1 Gammaproteobacteria bacterium
CTTGTCCCAGGGCTCGTTGCGTTCCTCGGTGCAGAAATGCGGTAGCGCGGGATCGACGCCCGCGTCAGACAGGATCGGTTCCAGGTTTAGCTTGCCCTGTGCCGGCGTGCTGCCTTCGATTATCTCGAGCAAATCGCCGCGCCCGATCAGATCCTCGAGCCTGTGCACGCCGAGGCTCGCCAGGATTTCGCGCACCTCTTCGGCGATGAATCGGAAATAGTTTTTAACCTTCTCGGCGGTGCCGACGTAGTGCATCTCGCGCAGGGTGGCGTTTTGCGTAGCCACGCCGGTGGCGCAGTTGTTCAAATGGCAAATGCGCAGGTACTTGCAACCCATCGCAACCATCGGCCCGGTGCCGAAACCAAAACTCTCGGCGCCGAGAATCGCGGCCTTGACCACGTCGAGCCCGGTCTTGAGGCCGCCGTCGGTCTGGATACGGACCTTGCTGCGCAGCTGGTTGGCGCGCAGCACCTGGTGGGTTTCGGAAAGCCCCAGTTCCCAGGGAGAGCCGGCATACTTGACCGAGGTCAGCGGGCTGGCGCCGGTGCCGCCGTCGTAACCGGCAATCGTGATCAAATCGGCATAAGCCTTGGCGACGCCGGCGGCGATGGTGCCAACCCCGGCCTCGGCCACCAGCTTGACCGATACCAGCGCCCGCGGGTTGACCTGCTTGAGGTCGAAGATCAGCTGCGCCAGGTCTTCGATCGAATAAATGTCGTGGTGCGGCGGCGGTGAGATCAGCGTAACCCCGGGTTTCGAATGCCGCAGGCGCGCGATCATTTGATTGACCTTGTTGCCGGGCAGTTGTCCACCCTCGCCGGGCTTGGCGCCCTGGGCGATCTTGATCTGCAATACCTCGGCGTTGACCAGGTAGTGCGGGGTGACGCCGAAGCGTCCCGACGCAATCTGCTTGATCTTGGAAACCTTGTCGGTACCGTAGCGCGCCGGGTCTTCACCGCCTTCGCCCGAGTTGGAACGCCCACCGAGCTGGTTCATCGCCTGCGCCAGCGTCTCGTGCGCTTCGGGCGACAGCGCGCCGAGCGACATGCCTGCCGAATCGAAGCGCGCCAGGATCGCTTCGCTGGATTCGACCTCGTCGATATCGATCGACTGTTGCGGTTTCAGGCGCATCAGGTCGCGCAGCGCGGTGGCGGGGCGGTTGTTGACGATGTTCGCGTATTTCTTCCACTCGCTGTAATCGCCGCTGTTGACCGCCTGTTGCAGGCTGTGCACCACGTCCGGGTTGTAGGCATGGTATTCGCCACCGTGGACATATTTCAGCAAGCCGCCCTGGTTGATGCTCTTGCGCGGGTTCCAGGCGAACTTGTTGAGCGCTTTTTGCTTGGCCTCGAGTTCATCGAAGCCGATACCGTCGATGCGGCAGGTGGTGCCGGGGAAGCACAGGTCGACGACTTCGCGGTGCAGGCCAACGATTTCGAACAGTTGCGCGCCGCGGTAGCTGGCGATGGTCGAGATGCCCATCTTGGAAATAATCTTGTACAGCCCCTTGTTGATGCCGCGGCGGTAATTGGAGCCGGTGTCCGGGCACTTGATTTCGGGAATTTCACCAGTGCGGGTCATGCCGACGATGCTGGCGTAAGCCATGTACGGATAAATCGCAGTCGCGCCGAACCCGAGCAGTACCGCCATCTGGTGCGGGTCGCGCGCGGTGCCGGTTTCGACCACGATATTGGTGTCGCAGCGCCCGCCGCTATTGCTCAGGCGATGGTGCACGGCGCCGGTGGCGAGCGCGGCGTGCACGATCAACTGTTCACGCGGGATATCCTTGTCGCTCAGCACGACTATGACGATCCCGCGGCGCGAGGCCTTTTCGGCCTGGTCCTGGATGTCGATGATCGCCTGTTTCAGCGACTTTTTCGCCGGATCGTAACCCAGCGAAATGATTTCGTGCGCGTAGCCCTTGTCGTGCCAGGCAAGCAGGTCGACGATTTTCTGCTCGGACAGGATCGGCGAGCTGACAATCAGGCGGTCGGCATGTTCGGCAGCCTCGTTGAACAGGTTGTGCTCGCGGCCGAAGCAGGTTTCGAGCGACATAACGATTTTTTCACGCAGCGGATCGATCGGCGGGTTGGTGACCTGGGCAAATTGCTGGCGGAAACTGTCGTAGAGCGAACGGGTCTGGTGCGACAGCACCGGCAGCGGCGTATCGTCGCCCATCGACCCGGTGGCTTCCTGCGCGTCCTGCGCCAGTACTCTCAGGATCTGATCGCGCTCCTCGAAGCTGACCTGGAACAGCTTTTCCAGGCGGGTCAGCGTTTCCTTGTCCATTGCCAGCGCCGAGAACGGCGAGGCCACGGGGTCCGCACTCAGCCGGATCAGGCGGTCGCGCAGCCAGATTTCGTATGGGTGGCGGTTCTGTAACTGCTTGTCGATGTCTTCCGACATCAGCAGTTTGCTGGTTTTGGTGTCGGCGGCGATCATCTGGCCGGGTTTCAACCGCCCCTTGGCGATCACGTCTTCGGGCGCGTAGTCCCAGACGCCGATTTCCGACGCCAGCGTGATATGCCGATCTTTCGTCATGACCCAACGCGCCGGGCGCAGGCCGTTGCGATCCATCACGCAGCAGGCGTGGCGACCGTCCGTCAGTACGATACCGGCCGGCCCGTCCCAGGGCTCCATGTGCATCGACGAGTATTCGTAAAATGCGTGCAGCGCCGGCTCCATGTTGTCGACGTTTTGCCAGGCCGGCGGGATCAGCAGGCGTACTGCGCGGAACAGGTCCATGTCGCCGGACAACAGGAAATCGAGCATGTTATCGAGCGAACTCGAATCCGAGCCGGTCATGTTGACGATCGGGTTGATCGCGTCGATATCCGGTAATTGCTCCGACCTGAACTTGTAGGCGCGAGCGTTGGCCCAGTTGCGATTGCCCTGGATGGTATTGATTTCGCCGTTATGCGCGAGATAGCGGAACGGTTGCGCCAGTTTCCACTGCGGCCAGGTATTGGTCGAGAAGCGCTGGTGGAATACGCAGATAGCCGATTCCAGCGCCGGATCGTTCAGGTCCCGGTAAAACACCGGCAGATTTTCCGGTGTGACCAGGCCCTTGTATGACAGCACGTCGTTGGACATGCTGGAAATATAGTAATACTGCTCGATGCGACGGTTATCCTGTGCCTCGAAGGCTTTGCCGGCGGCGCGGCGCGCGAGGTACAGCTTGCGGTTGAAGTCGGCGCGTGACAGATCGTCGGGCGCATTGACGTAAACATGGTAAATCGCAGGCAAGGATTTAAGCGCTTCTTCGCCGCAGGCGGTCGGGTCGACCGGTACTTCGCGCCAGCCGGCGACCTCGAGACCCTGGGCATCGATTTTCTCGGCGATAACCTGCTGTGAAATTTCGGTTTCATTGTCGAACGGCGAGACGAACACGAGGCCGACCGCGTAGCGCCGGGCGCAGTGGATACCAAGCAGGTCGGCCTGTGCGCGCAGAAAGGAATCCGGCTTTTTGAGCAACAGGCCGCAACCGTCGCCTGACTTGCCATCCGCGGCCACCGCGCCGCGGTGTGTCAGGCGCGCGAGCGCCTCGATCGAGGTTTTGACCAGCCAGTGGCTGGGTTTATCGTCGATATTGGCGATCAAACCGAAGCCGCAGCTGTCCTTTTCGAAGCCGGGTTGGTAAAGACCTGTCAATTCGTTGCTCATAGTTGCTGCGTAGCGCTCCTCGCTTTCCTCACCCGTCGCCAGCGCTCGGTACTGGCCGCTTCCGGGCGAGTGGCGATTTTCGCGTGGTCAAAAGGCCAAACAGTATACCCATCCGGTTTCGATAGATAAATCAACTCTTGCGAGTCGTTCCTGTTTGCACTAATTTGGTGCAGAAGTCAGGCGGCCAGGGTTTGCAGTAGTTTTGCGTGGTCGTAATCCCCGGTGACGCAGGCCTCACCGAGCTTACGCAGCAAGACCAGCTTGATTGCGCCGTCTACCGCCTTCTTGTCGACGGCCATCGCGTCGAGGAACTGCTCGCTGGATATCTCGGCGGGTGGCGTCACCGGTAACGCGGCTCGCTGCAGCAGGGCGATGCTGCGTGCGCGCACGCTTTCGTCGATCCAGCCCTGGCGTATCGACAGGTCGATTGCCATTACCATGCCCGCCGCCACGGCTTCACCGTGCAGCCAGTTGCCATAGCCCATGACCGTCTCGATGGCGTGACCAAAGGTGTGTCCCAGGTTCAGAATCGCACGCAGCCCCGACTCTCGCTCGTCCTGCTCGACCACGCGCGCCTTGATCTGGCAGGAAACCAGCACCGCCTGTGCCAGCAGATCGGTGTCACGGGCCATCAAGCCATCCATGTTCTGTTCCAGCCAGGCGAAAAATTCGGCGTCGTAAATCAGGCCATACTTGATGACTTCGGCCAGCCCGGCGGACAGTTCGCGCGCGGGCAGGGTGTCGAAGCTGGATATGTCGGCGATTACGCACTGCGGCTGATAGAAACAACCGATCATGTTTTTACCGAGCGGATGGTTGACGCCGGTCTTGCCGCCGACCGAGGAATCGACCTGGGACAGCAGCGTGGTCGGCATCTGGATGAAATTGACGCCACGCTGGTAAATGCTCGCTGCGAAGCCGGCGATGTCGCCAACCACGCCGCCACCGAGCGCGATGACGGTGCAGCGTCGGTCGTGGCGCTGGCGCAGCAGCAGGTCGATGACGGATTCGATCGACGCCATGGTTTTAAACTGCTCGCCATCCTCGAGGGTCAGGTGATCCTGCCGGATATCACAAGCCTCGAGCGCCTGTTGGACTCGCGCCAGGTAGAGTGGGGCGACGGTCGTGTTGGTGACGATTAACGCCGAGCTGCCGTGGACGTGCGGGCCGATCAGCTCGGTTTGCCCGAGCAGGTCGCTGCCGATGTAAATTGGATAGCTGCGTTCGCCAAGGTCGAGCGCTAGTTTGTGAATGATATTCATGCCTACGTCAGATAGTCGGGTAACTGGTTGATAATATCGGCTGCCAGCCGGCGCGCCGCGCGCTTGTCGGTTTTCACCGCAAGGTCGGCGAGGTCAAGATAAATCGGGCGGCGTTCCTGCAGCAGGGCCTCGAGGCGCTCGCGCGGATTTTCGGTTTGCAACAACGGTCTTTTCTTGTCGCGAGCCAGTCGGTTCATCTGCTGGTTGACCGAGGTGTCGAGAAAAATAATGTATCCGCGTTGCTTGAGCAACCTCTGGTTTTCCTCGCGCAACACCGAGCCGCCGCCGGTTGCGATGACCCGGTTGTCCTGGCTCAATAACTCGACCAGCGCGTTGCTTTCCCGGTCGCGAAAACCCTGCTCGCCCTCGATGTCGAAAATACGCGCAATATCGACGCCGGTGCGTTTTTCGATAAACTGATCGCTGTCCTGAAACTCACGATGCAAACGCCTGGCGATAATATTGCCGATGGTCGACTTGCCGGAACCCATGGGTCCGACCAGGATAATATTACGGTGACTCATGCGGCTATGATAACTCAAACCCGAATTAACGGATTCAGCTTAAACAAAAAAAGGCAGCCACCAGGGCTGCCTTTTCGTTGTTGCGACAATACGGTTATCGAATATCGAGATTCGCGCCCTGCAGAATCTTTGGCGTCACGAAGATCAGCAACTCGGTGCGGTCGTCGACCTGGATGGTGTTCTTGAACAGGTTGCCGATCAGCGGCAGGTCGCTGAAGAATGGTACCCGGCTCACCTGGCTCGCTTTCTCGGTTTCATAGATACCGCCGAGCACAACGGTTTGACCGTTGTCGACCAGCAGCTGTGACTGCACCTCGCGGGTATCGATACTGGGGGCGGCCAGGCCGGCGCCGAAGGCCACCAGTTCGCCCACATTGTCCTTGTGGACGTCGAGGTCCATGATGACGCGGTCATCCGGGGTGATCTGGGGCGTAACCTCGAGCGACAACACGGCCTTTCTGAACTTCAGCGTGGCGTCGCCATCATCCAGTTCGAGGTAGGGAATTTCGACACCCTGTTCGATGCGTGCCGTATGCGAGTCGGCGGTGATGACGCGTGGGCTCGAGACGACTTCACCACGGCCTTCGACCTGCGCCGCGGACAGCTCCAGCTCCAGCAAAGTGCCGAGCGGCAACTTGGCCAGCGCCAGCGCAAAGCTACCGGTGGGATTCTGTACCGGCAGGTTGACGTTAAGGCCGTCTTCGGCATTGAAAGTGTTGTTGTTCACCAGGTCGGTGATGCCGTTCAGGTTGCCCGCGGTTACCGCGCCGTCACCCGTGGTGCTGGTACCGAAACTGTCGTTACTGATTCCGAAACGGACACCCAGTTCCTTGCTGAAGTCGTCGTTGGCAATTACCACGCGCGATTCGATCAGCACCTGGCGTACCGGGATGTCGAGCTCGGCCAGCAGGAGGCGCACGTTGGCCAGGCTGTCGTTGGTATCCTTGACCAGCAGGGTGTTGGTGCGTTCGTCGACGCTTACCGAGCCGCGCGGCGACAGGATCGCGTTGTCCTTGAGCTTGAGCAGTTCGGCCATGTCGGCGGCTTTGGCGTAGTTGACC
>JAASSH010000508.1 GCA_021767985.1 Gammaproteobacteria bacterium
AACGAGGCACGCGGCAGGATGGACTGGGATTTTCTGGCCCGCCTGCGGGAGCGGTGGCCGGGCCAGTTGATCGTCAAGGGTGTTCTCGACAGCGAAGCCGCGGTGCGTATCCGCGACGCCGGGGTGGATGCGGTGTGCGTCTCCAATCATGGCGGACGGCAATTCGACAGTGCACCGAGCGCGATTCAGATGTTGCCGCAAATCAGGGCGGCGGTCGGCGCCGACTATCCGTTGCTGTTTGACAGCGGCATCCGCAGCGGTGAAGGCGTCATCAAGGCGCTCGCGCTGGGTGCCGATTTCGTGTTGATAGGTCGGCCGTTTCTCTATGCCCTGGGCGCCGACGGTTACGCCGGCCTGCAGGCAATGATCGAGTTATTGAGAAACCAGATCGACCTCGGCCTGGCGCAGCTCGGTTGCCCGGATATCAATGACCTCGACGACAGCTATATCATCGGTAATCCAATGCAGGAGATGCAATGAAAATGCGTGGCGGCCAACTGCTGGCGCGAGCACTGCGGGACAAAGGCGTGACCCGGGTTTTTACGCTGAGCGGCGGATTCTGCAATCCGGCGCTCGAGGGATTCATGCAATGCGATATCCCGGTTATCAATGCGCCGCACGAACAGGTCGCCGGGCATTTGGCCGACGGCCACACGCGAATCACGCGTAATCCGGCGGTCTGCCTGGTCGGTCCCGAAGGATTTGCCGGCGCGGTGCCGGCGATGATGGAGGCCTGGGGCGAGCGTTCGCCGGTGATCTTCGTTACCGGATCTAGCACCCTGAAGCGCCAGGGCAGCGGGGGGTTCAAGGAAATCGACGACGTTTCGATCGCCGCGCCCCTGACCAAGTACAGCGTCTCGATTACCGATGGTGAACGTATTTCCGAGTTTGTCGATCGTGCCTGGAAAATTGCCCTCAGCGGTTATCCCGGTGCGGTTCACCTCAGTATGCCGGTCGATATCATGTTCAGCTCCTACGAGGAAGACGCGATGCGTGACGAACGCCCGTTCGAGCGTGGCGCACAGCCGCCGCCGCGGGCCTGGCCCTGCCCGGATGACCTGGCGCAGGTGCTCGCCGTGATCGGACAGGCGCAAAGACCGATTATCATTGGCGGTCACGGCGTCTGGTGGTCCGGGGCCGAGCGCAGTCTCGAAGCCTGTGCCAGACAACTCAATATCCCGGTGTTCAACGTGCCTTATCACCAGAAGCTGTTATCCGAGGCCAGCGACGTCTACATGGGGCTTGCCGACGTGCACCAGTACCACCCGTCGAAGCAGGCGATCGAGCAATCCGACGCGGTCATCATGGTCGGGGCGCGACTCGATAACCAGATGAACTTCGGTAACCCGCCGTTGTTTCCTGCCAGCACGCGACTCATCTGTGTCAACGGTTCGCACGAGGAACTCGAGCTGAACCGCGCTGCCGACCAGGTGCTGCTGAGCGATCCGGGTGCATTTTTCAAAGCGCTGGGATCGCTCGAGCCGCTGGCCGCTGACTGGCTTGAAACCAACCGCGCCTGGCGCGCGCAATGGGTCGAGGACATGATCGCCGATATTCCCGAGCTCGACGGCGATCGCATCCATCCGCTGCAGCTCGCGCTCGAAGCGCAGGCGGCGATGAGCGACGGCGACTGGCTGGTGATCGATGGCGGTAATACGCATTTCTGGTCCGAGATCGCGGTTAACATCGCCGGCTGGCGCGGGCTCGAGCTCGGTAATATCCTGCACCCCGGAACCTTTAGCATGCTTGGCGTGGGCGTGCCGTTTGCGAGCGTGGCGAAGCTGAACAACCCGGATAGCAGGGTCGTCGTCATCAGCGGCGACGGGGCCTTCCTGTCAGGCGGCTCGAGCATCGAGGCCGCGTTCCAGGAAGAGCTGCCGATCGTGGTGGTAGTCGATAACAACGGCGGACTCGACTGTATTTCGCAACAACAGGAGCGTCTGTTTTCCAACCAGCAGCATTTTGCCACCGATTTTCGCGATATCCCGTTCCACGCGATGTTCGAAGGGCTTGGCGGTTACGGCGAACTGGTGGAAAAGCGCGCCGATATTGCGCCGGCCGTCAAACGCGCGATCGCGAGCGGCAAGACCGCCTGCGTCAACGTCAAGACCGTCGGGCATATCAGTCCGATTGTGTTGGCCACCACCAGCAAACGCGACAAAGCGTCAATCGAGTAGTCGTGGCAACGGTATCGTCTCATGTTCTGGATTCGGTCAGCGGCAAATCGGCCGTCGGCATTCGCGCCCAGCTATTCCAGCTGGACGGCGCCGATAGACACTTGCTGTTCGATGTCGCGGCCGACGGCGAAGGCCGTATCGCCGAAAACGTCGAAATCGACAAGTCTAATCGCGGCGCCGAGTTCGAACTGGTGTTTCACGGTGGCGATTATTTTGCCGCACAGTCGCTGGCACAGGATTCGATGGTGCGCAGCGTCGTAATTCGCTTCAGCATGGATGACGACGAGAAGCGTTACCACCTGCCGGTGATGCTGTCGCCGCATTCCTACGCGACCTGGTGGTCGAGTTAAGCCCGGGTGGCCGAGATGCAGCTTCAGGTCTCGCGTCGTCAGCGCGCCACGCCCTATACCTCCCGGGTCGAAGCCCTCGGCGTTTCCGGTTTCTCGGTCGTTAACCATACGATCCTGCCGAAAGGATTCGGTCGCTCGGTTACCGAGGACTACTGGCATCTGAAAAACCATGTGCAGCTGTGGGACGTCGGCTGCCAGCGCCAGGTCGAACTGCGTGGCCCCGACGCTGCGCGCCTGACGCAGTTGATGACGCCGCGCGACCTGCGCCAGGCACAGACCGGGCAATGTCTCTA
>JAASSH010000509.1 GCA_021767985.1 Gammaproteobacteria bacterium
ATCTGGCCCAGCATCGTATCGGGCGAGGTAAACCGGCCCACGCTGACCACCGGCTTGCTGGTCAGGGCCTTGAGCCTGGCGACGGCCTGCTGCTGCGCGGCCTCCCTGACGAAACGCGAACTACCCATCTCGGTGTGGTAATCGTTAACCGTGATATCCCACAGGTCGGGCAGCTCGGCAATCTGGTTGAAGCAGGCAATCAGTTCCTGTGGATCATCGTCGTAGTCCTGCGGAACCGAATAGCGCACCGCCAGCGCCGCGCGCCCGGCAACGATATCGCCGACGTCTTCGATCACCTCGCGCAACAGTCGTACCCGGTTTTCCACCGACCCACCGTACTCGTCATCGCGCTGGTTGAAGTAAGGATTCAGGAAATTGTGCAACAGGTAATAATGACAGCCGTAGACATAGACGATATCGAAGCCGGCCTCGAGCGCGCGCCGCGCGCCGTCTTTGTACATCTCGCGAAAATCGGCGATATCGGCCCTGCTCATGGCCTGGCTTTGCACCGGGATACCCAGCGTCGCCTCGTTCGGCAGGCTGGCAACGTCGAGCGAAATTTCGCGACTCAGCAGGTTCGCCGAACTGCGCCCGCCGTACCACAATTCGACACCGGCCAGCGCGCCGTGAGCGTGCACCGCGTCGGTCATCCGGCGCAGGTTTTTCACGTCATCGTCGTCGCGCAGGCTGGCGCTCGGATACGGCGTTTCGTCCGCGCTGTTATCGATCGAGCAATACTCGGTACAGACCACGCCCCAGCCGCCCTCGGCCTTGACTTCACGCATCGAGGCCAGGGATTGCGGCCGCTGATAACCCATGCCGCTGCAGTGCGGTACCTGGTAAAAACGATTCGGGGCGGTTACCGGCCCGATTTTTATCGGCTCGAACAGCGGATCGTAACGCGGGTCGCGCGGCATTAGCTGGCTGCTGCGACCTTGCCCTTGGCGAGCAGGCGCTCGTTCTCCTGCTTCAGAGTTCCCGCTTCGGGTGCCTGCGCCAGCTCCAGTACCGGCAATGCATCGCGCAGCGCGTTATGGAAAGAGGCGACACCGAGCTCGATGTCGGACAGCATCAGGCCGTCGAAAGCGCTGGAGCGCATGCCCTCGGCCACCCACTCGATCAACTGGATGTCCTCGTTGCCAACGCCCGTGTTGATCGCCTGGTTGAGTTCGCGCGCGCGTTGCATTTGCGGGCGCTCGTCCGGCAGCGCGTAACACTTGCCCTGCATGACGCTCTGCTGCGGGCCACTCGGGAAAAACTGGTAAATCTCGACCTGGTCCGGAAACAGCGTCAGTACGAAAGTGGGGAACATACCCCAGTAAATCCAGATATGACGGTGCGATTCGGGCAGGTAACTGTCCGCAGGCAGCGCATCCACATATTCGCGATTACGTTCGAACTTGAACTTGCGATCCTTGAAGCTGCCGTAGGAACGCCCGAGACCACCCTCGAGGCGCTCGTCGACGTAGCTGTTGCCCAGCAGGTCGAACAGCTCGGGATGACCGATCGGCACGTGATAGCCCTCGTTATCGACATCGACCACGGCCTTCCAGTCGAGATCGAAGCGGTAGTCATAGCTCCTGGCGAGACTCTGCATATCCTCGATGCGGTAAAGGCCGACTTCCTCCTCCGCCGGCGCCAGCATTTGCGCCACGGAAGGACCATCGCCGCCAAAGCGAATGAAGATCAGGCCATGCCAGACTTCGCAGTCCAGCGGCTTGAGTCCATACTGGCTGCGATCGAGGTCCGGAAAGGTATCGGCCCGCGGGATATTCCTCAGGCTGCCGTCGAGGTTGTAGGACCAGCCGTGAAACGGGCAGATAAAGGACTTGCCGCAATGGCCGCTTTCCTCGGCAACCACGCGCGACGCGCGATGCCGGCAAACGTTGTAGAAAGCGCGAATTTCGCCTTCGCCGTCGCGCACCACGACGGCGCGTTCGTCACCCATGCTAAAGCACTGGTAATCGCCGCTTTTGGGAAGCTCGGCGACATGCCCGACAAACAGCCAGTTACGCAAAAATACCTGCTCGATTTCGAGGCTGGTCAGTTCCGCGTTGTTGTAAGTCCAGGCAGGCAAGCCGCTGCGACTACCCGGGCGTTGATAAATTTTCTCGGCTGACAAAGTTTTCATATCCGTAGTGCTCCAGTTTCAAGCGGCCGGCGACGGGTGATTATGGCCCGCCTCGACCGATTCCGACTCGCTGGATTCGATTTCTTCCATCGCCAGCAGAATGCCCTGGCGCAGGATGGAAACCATCTCGTCGATCTGCTCTTTGGTAATCGTCAACGGTGGAGACATCACGCACATGTTGATGATCGGCCTGACGATCAGGCCGAGCCGCTGGCAATGCTTGTCGATCAGGTTACCGATTTCGTAATCCATCGCCAGATCGTTGCTGCCCTGCCTGATCTCGCACTCGACACAGGCCATCAGACCCTTGCCACGCACGTCGTTAACCACTGGCAGATCGCGCAGGGTCTGCATCTGCTGCTGCATATAAGGCCCCGTTTCCTGCGCCTGCTCGAACAGTTTTTCGCGCAGCATGATTTCGAGATTCTTGATGCCGGCCGCGGCCGCCACCGGGTGTCCGGAGTAGGTGAAACCGTTGGAGAATACGGCCGAATCGCCGCCCCTTTCCTTGATCTCCTGCACCAGTCGATCCGACACCAGGAACGCGCCCATCGGGATATAGCCCGAGGTCAGGCCCTTGGCGGTGGTAATGATGTCGGGCGTAATACCGAATACCGCCTCGGAGGCAAAACAGTGGCCCAGGCGCCCGAACGCCGTCACCACCTCGTCCGACAGGTACAGCATGTCG
>JAASSH010000131.1 GCA_021767985.1 Gammaproteobacteria bacterium
ATCGCGTTGAGGTCTTCGAGAGGATTACCGTCGACAAGGATGATGTCGGCATACCCGCCCTCGACAATCGTGCCGAGAGTGCCCTCTTTATAGGGGTTCATCTCACCGCTGAAACCAAGCACCATGGCCGCGTTCGATGTAGCGGTCTTCAAGGCGTGGTGGGGGTTATTTAATATCTCGTTGTTGAACGAGATGATGTTTTCGGCCTGACGGACCAGGTCGGGACCGAACATATCGCCGCCGGTGACCATCAACAGGTCATGTTTGACCGCCCATTCCAGCATTTGTTTTGCGCCAGAATTTACCCTTACTGCCTTCGCTTTCTGATCCGCGCTGAAAAATGTGATCTTTTCGACTGCCTCCGGGTTGAACGCCTCGAATGCCACAACCGACTGAACCGACAGGGCCACACCCTCCTTCGCCATGCGCTTGATCGTTTTCTCCGAAACCAGGAAATTGTGCTCGATGACCTTGACCCCGGCATCGATGGCACGATTGACCGACAGGTCGTGATAGGCGTGGGCCAGGACGTAAGTGCCATAGTCCTCCGCTACGCCAACAATGGCTTTCATCTCTTCGAGACTGAACTGGGCCATATGCAACGGGTCGAACTCGCTGGCGACACCGCCGCCGGCCATGATTTTGATCTGGGTGGCACCGGCGCGAAGATTGTGACGCGCAGCCCTGGTCACCTCGGGCACGCCATCAACGATGTGGCTGACCATCGCCGCTTCCAGTTTGTCCTCATCACCGGGCCGATCATTGAAACTGCCCGTATCACCATGCCCGCCGGTCTGGCTAAGAAATCCGCCCGATGGGAAAATACGAGGACCCGGAACGACGCCGTTGTTCACGGCCTTGGCCACGCCCAGTATATTACAGCCCGCGTCGCGCACGGTTGTGAATCCCTGGTCAAGGTATTCTTGCATGGCAAACGCTGTGTACGCGCCGGCAGCCATCTGGTCGTAGCCGTCGCGGACTTCGAGCATCCCGTTGCGGACGCAGAGATGCGAGTGCATGTCGATCAGGCCCGGCATCAGCGTGCGGCCGCCGCCGTCGACGGTGTAGATCGAGTCGACCTCGATCGGATCGGTCGAAACCTGCTTGATCAGATTGCCCTCGACCAGCACGTTGGCATTTTCGATGCGCTCGGCGCTGATACCGTCGAACACGTGCACGTTGGTAAACAGGACTTGCCGCGGCTGTTCCTCGTCGGCGGCCATCGTCGGTGAAAACACCGGCGCTACGGCAACCAGAGCCGCCAACGCGGCGATCATGGCAATTCGTTTCATGAATCTGACTCCTAAATAATTATTCGATCGATAGGCTATCTTCCGAGGGACATCGGTTACCCACAAGCACAATTTAAACAGGGGTATACTTCAAATACGATATCTTTCGGGGATTGGATCGAAGAATCAATTACAATGACTTGCCATTTTGCGACAATGTCCGGGGCCAACCCCAAACGGATCTGAATTTTGCGACAATTTAACGCGGTTTCGGAAAACCAGCATCAGTGATCGACAAGTCAACAGCCAGTAAACCGATCGGCCTGGTCAAGGCGGCCTTCGCCGAGCCTTTCCGTGTCGCAATGCTGAATAATGATGTCGATCCGGATCGTTATTTCCGCAAATACCGACTGCCGGTCGGCAAGCCGGAAGATCCGGAACTCAAGCTGCCGGTAAAATCCTTTTTCCATCTCGTCAACCATGTTGCGATCGCCGAGCAGATCCCGGACTTCGGCATGCAGGTCGCTCAGGTTTGTCCGTGGTACCAGATCGAAACCATGCACCCGCTACTGGCTGCGCAACCAAATCTCGAGGCGCTGCTGACTACCTTTTGCCAAATTGCATCTGACGAAAGTAACGTAGCCATCTTTAATCTGCAAAACTGGGAGGGTGTCTGCCGCTTTCAATACAGGTCGCCACCCTATATCCGCAACGACATTCAGATGGAGCTTTATCGTGTCACCGGTATGATCGAGCTGGTGCAGGTGTTTGCCGGTACACGCTGGCGCCCGCAAACGGTCGATTTGATGATGGGACCAAACCGGATTGCCGCTTCGAACTCAATTCTGGACGGGTGCCAACTGAATTTCTCGCAACCGGGAACGGCTATCGAAATTCCTGAACAGTTACTCTCGCGATCGCAACGCAGCACGGCCTCGCCTGAACCCGCAGCTGATCGTCACTATAAATCCGTAGGCAGGCTGGAGTACGGCGACGATCTGATCACCCCCCTCTCCGGAATTTTACAAAGCTACATCACCGAGCCAGATCTCTCGCTTGCACTGGTTGCCGACATTGTCGGACTGACGCCGCGCGACCTGCAGCGAAAACTAAGTCTCCAGGGCAGCAGTTACCGCGACATGCTAAACGACGCGCGCCGTGATTACGCGCTCCGGCAGCTACGCGAGTCCGACTTGAGCATATCGGACATCGCCCGACGACTGGGTTACCGCGAGACCGGTCACTTCACGCGCGCGTTCAAGCGCTGGACCGGGATGACTCCGAGTGACTGCCACAAGCAATTGCGAAATCACTAGATGTCATCCCTGCGCGTCCCGGTCATCCCCGCGAAAGCGGCGGCCCGGCGCATCAGGATCTAGCAACGACGGCGCGGCGCGAGATTCCCGCTTTCGCGGGAATGACGTAATTGGGAGTCATCCCCGCGTACGCGGGGATCTTGTGATAATGACTCCGCATAAGATTCCCGCCGCGCCGCGCAGGCTTTCGCGGGAATGACGTGATTAATTGGAAGTTCGGACCAGCACCAGGTCGACGTGGCTGGGGCTGCCGCGCGTCAGTACACGGTAGCTACGGTCGGTGGTGAACATCAGTCGCCCGCGTTCGCGAATGGTTGCGCGCACGGCGTAAGTAAAGCGCTCGTCGATGAGCGCGGGGTCGTAGGTCAATTCGAACGGGATCGGCACCTGGTGTTGCGGCCTGATCGTCTGTTCGGCGACCAATTTGGCCGAGGCATCGGCGACGGAGACGTCGAGCAACTGCACCTCGACCACGGCCTCCGGCGTCAGCGCGATGCGCTCGCGGTAAGTCACGGTTCCCGTCACCGAGGCCGGTTCGCCACCCGCCATGCCATCGATAGAAACCAATATGGCAACCAGAAATACAAACCGGGACAACGAAAATTTCGGGGACACAATACTTAATTCTGTCGGAGTTAAAAATTTCAGGGACACAATACTTAATTCTGTCGGAGTTAAGTATTGTGTCCCCGAATTATAGGTGTCCCCAATTTATAGCCATAATTTACAGGGTGAGCCGCAGACGCAGACTGAGTACGGTGATTTCGTCTTCGTCGGGATTGAGCGCCGGGTCGCCGAGGATCTGGATGCTCGGCGTGATCGCGAGGTTCTGCGCGAGCTGGAAGCGGTAAAAGGCTTCGAGCGTGGTTTGATCGTCGAGACCGTCCGCCGCGAGTTCACTTTCGTTGTAGGCGATGCCAACGAGGTCTGATCGGTTGGCGAAGTAATAAAGGCCGCCGATCGTAACCGAGTTTTCGGCGATCTGCGGGTCGTTCGGCGCATCGGTGTCGGACGAGCCGATCTTGGTGAACAACATCCAGGTCTGATCCCAGGTCCAGTTGACGCCGAGGGTAACCCCGTCGGCATCGTCGATGCCGTCGTCCTCGCGCTCGTCGACCTGCCACAGGGTCACGTGCACGTTTTTGAAGTAACGCTGATCGCGGCCCGGCGACCAGCCGAACTCGACCGTCTTGTAGAGTTCGTCGGTATCGAATTCGAACTCTTCCTTGGTCAGAACAGCATTGGCGTCGCTGGCCGATCCGAAAAGGTAAAGCTGATCGCCCTCGAACCAGTGGCCGGCGCCAATGCCGAAACCCCAGTCGGGCAGCGCTATCGACGAATTGAACAGGATCGACAGGTTCTGGAACGTGGTCCACGGATTGGCGTAACCAAGCACGTCGAAAAAGTCGTTCGGGTCGTAGCGGCCGATGATCAGCCCGGTCTGGCCTTCATTGAGATACTGGCTCCAGTAGAAATCCCCGAGGATCGTGTCGACGTCGGAAAACAGCGCGCCGGTCTGGCCGATGTATCCCGCCTCGCCGCCGAGACTGCCGGGTGCCAAATCGGAAAGGTTGGTACGGTTATCGAAACTGAATACGAGTTGGCCCTTGTCCCCGTTGCCGCGGTCATAGACTTCCCACTTACCCGAAACGCGAAAGAGACTCGAAGTTGCGCTGTCTTCATCGGTCAGCGACTCGTCGATCTCCTGGTGCAACAGGTTGTAGGCAAAACCGATCTGGAGCCCGCTGGCTTCGTAAATGCCCTTCTTACCCTCGAACCATGGCGCCAGGGCTTCGTCGAAAGCCTCGATGCGAAACGCCGGCGTTTTTTGCTGATCGTCTTCCTCAAGCTGACGCACGGTCGAGCCCGGGCCCGCAAAACCTTCCTCGTTATCGTAATTCGATTTATAAGACTTTTGCGCAGACGAATAATCCGCAGCATACGCTGCGGGCAAAAAACAGGGCAAAATAAGTAACAATAAAACTTTGGGGTTCATCGATTCGATTCGCCTGATTTATTCGGGGCACGCGCCTTCTATCCAGAAGGTCACCTCGGGATTCGAGCAGGCGCCGCAACCGTTGGGGTAAGTCTTGACCGAGCCATCCTGGTGCGTGCCGCACACCGGCCGGTAATCCATCGTACAGACCTGCGGACGCGGATCCTCGCACACGGTCGCACCCGCCGGAACCATCGGTTTATCCGGGCTCGAGCTCACGCAGGCGCCGAGCGCCAGCAAGCCAGCCATTATCCATATATTTTTTTTCATCATTTGAACCACTCTGCCAGTTTATTCTTGACCACGGGCGCCACGCTGAAGACGAACATCCACTCCGGCCCGAATTCGTCCGCTTGCTCGACATAATAATTGATTTCACCGCCGACTTTCCACGGGCGGCCGCTGATGGCGATTGTCTTGCTGACCGTCAGGTTAAGCGGAATGGTCGCCTCGTCCTCTTCATGGTCGTAGGACATGATCGGTGAAGTGCCGTAGGTCACGCCGCCTTCGGCAAAACGCAGGTAAAACACCTGCACCGTGGTCAGGCTGATATCGATATCGCCATCGATATCCCACTGGTGGTTGGGGAAAATACCCCAGATCAGTTCCTTGCTGATACTGCCGTAGAGAAACTCGGGGCCGAGCGTTGTCGCTTCGCCGAAGCCGAGGTCGTCGTCGCCGGTCGGCAACGACGAAAAAATACCGACCGCGACCAGCTTGCCGGGATCGTCCTTCTCGGGCGGCAGCGCATAAGCCAGGTCGAAGGAGATATCGCCCATGCCGGTCTCCTCGTCCCAGTCGTCGCCGCCCTGGAACAGCGGCTGGTCGACGATAAACGGTACCGCCGGGCGCCAGATAATTTTCGAACCGTCATCGCGCTTGAACGGCAGCGCGGGCTGGAACAGGAATGTCGTACTGTCCTGATCGTCCGCATCGTCGAGATCGCCCTCGAACGTACGATACTGTAACTTGAGGGTCAGCGACGCCACCGACGTATTCGGATTGGCCAGCTCCTTGGCAATTTCGTCGAGGCTCTGCTCTTCCTGCGCACGTGCAAGGCCGGGCAATACAATGACCAGCGCCAGCAGAAGGCTCAGGAAAGGGTTAACGGTTTGTTTCACTCCCAGACTCCAGCTACTTACTTAGTGCGCAATATTGTTGGGAATGGCCGAAATAGTAAATTGCCATTTTGTGACAATTTGGTGCTTGCCCCAAATGGCGCTTGGCTCACCTGGTCAAGGAAGTGAGTGCTTTAGGTGCCCATCCCAACCAACTGATGAACCTTTTACGTCAGCAAACCGCCTTCAGATCAACCGAATGACGGCTAGGGCACACGCTCCCACAGCCCGGTATCCTTGAGCGCGGTGATGCATTGCTGGCTGACCTGGGATTCGTTGGCTTTGAGGCACTTCAGCAGGCGGCCTTTACCGGGTTGAACGTCGAGACAATGCTTGTCGGCATCCGCTTCGCAGGCGCTGACCGAGTATTCCACTGCGGCGATACCGGTATTGATCGCGAGCCTCGCCTCGAGCACGCCCTGCTTGCACTGCGGCGTTAACTGGGCCTCGTAGGCCGACAGGCACATGAAGATTTTTTCCGAGTTTTTCCCGAGACCCGGGCAATGCTGTTTTACATCTTCACCGCAACCCTTCACCGAGGCGTTAATGGTAATGGTGCCCTGTTTCAGTTTTTCGGCCAGTGGTTTGCCCGTCTCCTGCGCGGAAACACCGAAGGAGAGCATCGTTAGTAACGCGAACAACAAGCAGATATTACGGAATAGAGGTTTCATGTTTTATCCTGGGAACTGGGACGCTCGTGGCGTTGGTTGGAAAAGCCCAGTATTTTACACATTTAACGGTACCGGTCTTGATAAAATCGTTTGATATCGGCCCTTTCGATCCAGCTGAAATGTCTCTACCACCGAATTTC
>JAASSH010000510.1 GCA_021767985.1 Gammaproteobacteria bacterium
CCTGGATCCAGAAATCGGCATAGGTGACATAGCGATCGAAGATATTCTGCCCATACTCCGAGTATGACTCAAGGTAAGAGGTCTGGATTTCCTTACCGATGAATTCGACATAGTTGGGCACCAGGAAACCCTTGATATGCTCGAGGTAGCGGTCATGCACGTCCTGCGGGAACTGTTCACGCGCGATTTGCTGCTCCAGAACGTAAAGCAGGTGCACCGGGTTGGCCGCGACCTCGGTCTGATCGAAGTTGAAAACCCGGGAAAGAATCTTGAAAGCGAAACGGGTAGAAAGTCCACGCATGCCCTCGTCCACACCGGCGTAATCGCGATATTCCTGGTACGACTTTGCCTTGGGATCGGTATCCTTGAGGCTTTCACCGTCGTAAACCCGCATTTTCGAATAAACGCTGGAATTTTCCGGTGTCACCAGGCGTGACAACACGCTGAACTGCGCCAGCATTTCGAGTGTGCTGGGTGCGCAGGGCGCCTCCGACAACGAGCTGTTGTGCAGCAGCTTGTCATAGATATTGATTTCCTCGGAAACCCGCAGGCAGTATGGCACCTTGACGATATAGACTCGATCGAGGAAGGCCTCGTTGTTCTTGTTGTTGCGGAACGACTGCCATTCCGACTCGTTTGAATGCGCCAGGATAGTGCCCTCGAACGGCAACGCCGAAAGCCCCTCGGTACCATTGTAATTACCTTCCTGGGTAGCGGTCAGCAACGGGTGCAGTACCTTGATCGGCGCCTTGAACATTTCGACGAATTCCATCAATCCCTGGTTGGCGCGGCACAGGGCGCCGGAGTAACTGTAGGCGTCGGCATCGTTTTGCGCGTAATGCTCGAGCATGCGGATATCTACCTTGCCGACCAGCGCCGAGATATCCTGGTTATTCTCGTCGCCGGGCTCGGTTTTCGCGATGGCGACCTGGTTCAGGATCGAGGGCTGGATCTTGACCACCTTGAACTTGGTGATATCGCCGCCGTATTCGTTGAGGCGCTTGACCGCCCAGGGTGACATGATCTTCGTCAGGTAACGCCGGGCGATACCGTAATCCTGCTCCAGGATTTCTGCGTCTTCGTTGACGTCGAACAATCCCAACGGCGATTCGAACACCGGGGAATCCTTGATCGCGTAAATCGGCATTTTTTCCATCAACACCTTGAGGCGATCGGCCAGCGAGGACTTGCCGCCGCCGACCGGGCCGAGCAGGTAAAGAATCTGCTTCTTTTCTTCCAGGCCCTGCGCTGCATGCTTGAAATAAGAGACGATTTGCTCGATCGCCTCCTCCATACCGTAGAATTCGGAAAAGGCTGGATAACGTGCAATCAGCTTGTTCGAAAATATCCGACTGAGCCGGGAATCCTGCGAGGTATCCACCAGTTCCGGTTCACCGATTGCGGCCAGCATGCGCTCTGCCGCGGTCGCGTAGACCAGGGGGTTATGCTTGCACAAATCGAGGTATTCCTGCAATGAATACTCTTCCTGCAGGTGTTGATCGAATCGCTGTTGATAACTTTCGAAAATGCTCATTTGGGCTACCTCTTCCTCAAATCGGATCAGGAACGGCACCCCTCGAATCGCTTCATATTGATCAGGCGCCGCCTGATGGAGTTAATCACTACTTTGTTAATGTGACTATGCATAAGCATAGTAAAAATTTAGACGATGGCGTTTTAATTTCGTTCGCTAAAAAAATTAATGCACGTATAAGCTATCCCTGCCTTGCGCCATCGCCACGGACGTCGGATATCGACGCCCATTCAATACGATATTTATTTGCTATGCAAGAAATTGACCAACTTGGTGCGTGATCCGGCCGGGGGCCTTCCCTGGCGACGTCGAACGGCGTCGTTCAGTACCGCGGCAGGTCGCGTTAGTCTCATAAATATCAACGACTTAACGCCAGGCTAGTCACTGTCGTCGAGTTCAGATTTATTTTCCTCGCTCAGTTGCAGGGCTTGCTGGTAAATCTGATTTTTCTTTTTCCCCGTCAAACGCGTGGCAATTTTTACCGCTATTTTGACGGAAACCTCGTCGAGCAGAATCCGCAGCAAGTTGACATCGTCACTTTTCAGTCCGGAGTCGTCACTGACAGCCGAATTATCGATCAGCAAAACAAATTCGCCCTTGTGCAACTTGTTGTCCCGTTCGAAACACCGCAACAGCTCAACCGCGCGGCCGTGCAGGAATTGTTCATGCAGCTTGGTCAGCTCCTTGGCCAGTACGCATGGATTTTGCGGGAAAACCTGCGCTACCTGTTCGAGCAGGCGCAGGATGCGATGACTGGACTCGAAAATCACCAGCGTCCCGGTTAGTTCGGAAAGGTCCTGCAGTTGTTTACCCCGCTCGGTGGCTCTGGATGACAGAAATCCCGCGAAATGAAACTGCTCGGTGGGCAGTCCCGCGGCACACAGCGCCGCGATCGCACTGTTGGCCCCGGGTATCGGCGAAACCCGGATTCCCTGCTGCCGCACCGCGCGCACCAGTCGGTAGCCGGGATCGGATATCAAAGGCGTACCGGCATCGGATATCAACGCCACGTCGTGACCCGCGGTAAGCTGTTCCAGGATTTCGACGCTGCGAGCGTTTTCATTGTGCTCGTGACATGAAATCATGCGGGTATCGATGCCCAGATGATTCAGCAATTGCCGGCTATGGCGCGTATCTTCGGCCGCAATCAGATCCACCGCCTTGAGCGTCGCGATCGCGCGCAGGCTGATGTCGTCGAGGTTCCCGATCGGGGTTGCCACAATATAGAGTACGCCGCTCATCTAAAAGAGTGTACACTATTCAGTTGTTACAACATTCC
>JAASSH010000511.1 GCA_021767985.1 Gammaproteobacteria bacterium
GATCAGCTCTTCGACCGAAATGCTGATCCCGACTAGCTTGTCAGCACTCGTCACCATGGGTCAGGCGACCGGTACTTTAAGCAGCAAGCGGTCGATGACGACATCGACCGACATGCCGTCCGCCTCGGCCTGGTAGGTCAGCAGGATGCGGTGCCGCAGGATCTCATGCGCCAGTTGCTGCACATCTTCCGGTGACACATAGTCGCGCCCATCCAGCCAGGCCAGCGCCCTGCTGCAGCGATCGAAGGCCAGCGATGCGCGCGGGCTGGCGCCGTATTGAATCAGGTCGGCCAGGTCGGAAGAATAGCGGTCGGGATTACGGCTGGCATCTACCAGTTGTGCAATATATTGCTCGACCGGCTCCGATACGTAAGTATCGAGGATGTCGCGGCGAATTTCGAACAGCGTTTGCTGCATTACCGGTAGCGATTCGGGTATGGCTAAAACCTGCTGGTCCTGCATTGCCTCGCGCCGTACCCGCTGCATGATCTGAACTTCCGAATCTATCTTCGGGTAATCGATAACCACCTTGAGCAGGAAACGGTCGAGCTGGGATTCAGGCAAGGGATAGGTGCCCTCCTGCTCGATCGGATTCTGGGTCGCCATGACGAAATACAGGCCGGGCAAGGGATAGGTGTTCTTGCCCACGGTTATCTGCCGTTCTTCCATCGACTCCAGCAACGCCGACTGTACCTTGGCGGGCGCTCGATTGATTTCATCGGCAACGATGACGTGATGGAAGAGCGGACCCTGCTGAAAACTGAAGCTATTGTCCTGCGGGCGATACACGTCGGTGCCGGTCAAATCAGCCGGCAGCAGGTCCGGGGTAAACTGAATGCGCTGAAAATCACCCTCGATGCCGCTCGCCAGGGTCTTGACCGCGCGGGTCTTGGCGAGCCCGGGCGGCCCCTCTACCAGTATATGGCCATCGGCCAGCAGCGCGACGAGCATCCTGGAGGTCAGACGCTGCTGTCCGAGAATACGAGAGTCCATAAAATCGCGCAGTTGTAGCAGTTGCTGATGCGCGATGTTGGTCTCTGATTCGGACATAGCCAGGGCCTTCTGGGTGGTGAGTAAACTCAGCTCGAGCGGCGATTCACTATATAGCAAACACGGATCGGCTCAGCATAAACACCCTGTTATCGAATTGCCAGCCCCGACGGTGGGCTCAACTCAGTCCAAACAGGCGGTTTGCGTTGTCATAGGTTGCGCTGGCGAGGGTATCCAGGGACTCGCCGCGAATTTCAGCCAGCTTTTCCGCCACCAGCCCTACCCGGCCCGGGTGGTTGGGCTTGCCGCGATGAGGCGCGGGAGACAGCCAGGGTGAGTCGGTTTCGATCAGCAGGCTTTCCAGCGGAATGCGTTGCGCCATATCGCGCACGTTTTGAGCCTGGTGGAAGGTGACGATACCGGAGATCGAGATGTAGAAGCCCAGGTCGATAGCGGCACTTGCCATTTCCCAGTCCTCGGTAAAACAGTGCAGCACGCCACCCACGTCCTGCGCCCGGTGCCGGCGCAGCAAATCGAGCGTATCGGCACGCGCATCGCGGGTATGGACGACCAGCGGCAACCCGCATTCGCGAGCGGCTTCGATATGGGTAACGAAACGTTGACGCTGCCAGGCGAGGTCACCCGACTGGTGAAAATAATCGAGCCCGGTTTCGCCGATGGCGACAACCCGTTCACGTTCCGCCAGCTTACAGAGTTTGTCGACGCCAGGCTCTTCGATGTCTTCGTAGTCAGGGTGTACGCCGGCGGTACAGTATACCTGCTGATAGGGGGCGATTCGGCGGTGCATGTCATCGAATGATTCGAGCGTAACGCCGATGCAAACCATACGCGTAACGCCGGCGTTTTCGATTACCACAAGTAGCTGCTCGAAATCGTCGTTGAAATCGCTCAGGTCGATACGATCAAGGTGGCAATGGGAGTCGAAATACACGTTGAATCAGGATTAGTAGCCCACAATGGCTCGTGCGCGAGAGTCGCGTCGAGGTCGTGGAGCATTATAAAATTTATCCGCCGGGGAATACAGTTTAACGCGCTTCGCGCCACTTGCCCGCGGGCGGTTACTACATCGTGTGGGTAGGTCGGTCGGCCTGCAGTGCTCCGGCGAGAAAGCCTTCGATCTTGTTGCGGGTGGTGCCGTTGTCCTGCGAACTGAATTGCACCCCTATTCCGGCTGCCTTGTTGCTTTGCGCGCCCTGTGGCGTAACCCAGATGATCTTACCGGCAACCGGCAGACGTTCCTTGTCGTCCATCAGGCTTAACAGCATGAAAACTTCGTCACCGAGGGAATATTGTTTGTTGGTCGGGATAAACAATCCGCCATTCTTGACATAAGGCATATAGGCGGCATAAAGCGCGCTTTTGTCCTTGATGTTGAGCGAAAGTATACCTTGACTACCAGGTGCGCCCATCAGATATATCTCCGGGTAAGTATTTGTTTTAATGATATTAGCACGTCTTCCAGTTGAAGTTGGAAATCGAGGTTATTTTCTTCGATTTGCATCTGTTTTTGTGCGCGTTGTCGCAGATCCAGCAGCAGCTGCGCTCGTGCCCGATCGGCGCCTTTCCCCGGGTTGCCGGCGGCGTCGACCCCACTACTCTGGTAGCAATAAGCGGTCAAGATCAGGTTCACCAGTCGACGCACCATCGATACTTCCGAGGCAAGTAGCTCGCCGCACAGGTTAGACACGCCAAGGTCGCCGCGCAGAAACTGGCTGAAACGGTCTTTAAACTGCTCCACGAGCGAAGCGTAGTCATATTGTTCCAGTTTAAGCGCCAGTACCGGGTCACCGTTGGCATAC
>JAASSH010000512.1 GCA_021767985.1 Gammaproteobacteria bacterium
CTCGTCCTCTACCACCTCGAATATATCGATGAAGCCGTCTTCGCTGTATAGCGTATCCATGCTGCTATCGCGCAGCAGTTCATCGCTGGCGTCTATCATCAGCCGGAAATCCAGTTTCATAGGAATTTCCAATGCCTGCAGGCAGCGTTGGCATTCCAGCTCGAGACTGGTCTGCAGCTGCCCTACTATCATGGGTATCTCGTACTCGTTACGAACAAACTCAAATTTGACGGCGATTTTCCGATCTAACAGACCAGCTTCAACCGGGTACAAAAGCTCTCCCAGACGTGCCAATTCCGATAACGTGATTTCGCCTTCAAAATGGCCGTTTCGGGTCACTTCCTTTTGAACCTGGTAGCGCCTACGCAACTTATCCCGCATAAGGCGGCGATTTTACATGCTTGTGGATAACAATGTCTATTCAATTCGCGGCTAAAATCACAGGATTGTGAAATCGCTGAATGCCTGTAATATACGGCGCTGCGGCTCGACCGCGGGGTCCGGTACGGGTCCAGAATCATTCCAAATCCGGAGCATCGAATCCATTGCAAGACAAGATTATCCTGGCCAGCAGTTCACCCTATCGCAGACAGCTGCTGGAGCGATTGCATCTCGACTACGAATGCCATTCCCCCAATATCGACGAATCCATCCATGATGGCGAGCAAGCGCACGACTACGTTTGTCGGCTGGCGCAGGCCAAGGCACAGAGTATCGCTGAAAAATATCCGCAGGCAGTGGTGATCGGGTCCGATCAATGCGCACTGCTGGATGATGAAATTCTCGGTAAACCGGGTTCGCACGCAAGAGCTCTGGAACAGCTGCGGCGGGCACAAGGCAAGACGGTCGTGTTTCACACCGGTGTCTGTGTGCTTAGCCTCGAGCGTCGCTTTTGTGCGGTCGACGATGTGCCGTTCGAGGTCGTGTTCAGAAATCTGAGCGACAAACAGCTGGAGCATTACCTCGAGGTCGAACAACCTTACGATTGCGCCGGCAGCTTCAAGGCCGAAGGCTATGGCGCCTGCCTGTTTAGTGCGTTGCGCGGCGACGATCCCAACGCGCTGATTGGATTGCCGCTACTAAGGCTGACTAGGATGCTGGAGCAGGCCGGGATCGAAGTCGTATAACGCCTTAGTTAATCGAATAATTACCCAGCAGGTACTGGCTGATGCTGCGTCCAGCGCTGCTGCCGATTCGGTCTGCAATGCGTTCGAGCAAATCTGTCTCGGGCGTGAAGTCCACCATTTGTTCAGCCTCGAGTTCTCTGGCGACGCTGCGTGTCGTGCCGTATGCGTCGGCCAGCCCGAGTTCCAGCGACTGCTCACCGCTCCAGATCAGCCCGCTGAAGATATCCTGGCTCTGATCGAGGCGATCACCTCTGCCCTGCTTGACTGCATCGATAAAATGGCCGTGCACCTGGTCCAGCATGCTTTGCAAATGTGCCTTCTGCGCGTCCTGTTCGGGCAGGAATGGATCGAACAGGCCTTTATTCTCACCCGCGGTCAGCAGGCGTCGTTCGATGCCGAGCTTTTGCATCAGGTCGACAAAACCGAAGGCATCCAGGCGCACTCCGATCGAACCCACCAGGCTCGATTTGTTGACGTAGATCTTGTCGGCGGCGGACGCCACGAAATACCCGCCTGAAGCCGCGATATCGGTAACGACCGCGTACAGCGGGATCGAATCGTGCTTTTTCTTGAGGCGCATGATTTCATCGAATATGTAAGCCGATTGGACGGGGGATCCTCCGGGCGAATTGATCTCGAGCACTATGCCCGCAGTGTCCTCGTGCTCGAAGGCTTTTTTAATTCCGGTAATGATTTTTTCCGACCCAGCCTTCTCGCCAATCGCGATCAAGCCGGAAAGCTTAACTACCGCGGTATGCTTTTCACCGTCCGGTTCCCCGCCAACGCCAAAACCATCGTCGCCGGCAGTCATCAGCGTAAAGGTGACGAAAATCAGGTAGGCGATAAAAAATAATGTAAAACCGATACGCCAGCGGCGCGCACGCGTCTGCTCTCTTAGCGCCGCGAAGACTAATCGGTCGACGACCTTATGGCTCTGATCGTCGGCCGCGAGGCGCGCCTGGTTAGTTTCGATGTCTGGATCGACCATGGTAGTTCCTGTTCAGGGGTAAGTGGCTCAAGCCCGTTTAGCGTCGGCCAGCAGAAGTTCGAACTCAGCCGGCAAAGGCGCATTGATTACTATCTCCGAAGTATAGACGCATAATGGGAGTTCAAGGCTCGAGGCGTGCAGCATCAGTCGCCTGATACCGCGCCGGCGCAGGTTACGGTTGAAATCGCTGTCACCGTACTTGTCGTCGCCGGCGATTGGATGTCCCTGCGCCTGGCAGTGCACCCTGATTTGATGGGTCCGCCCGGTTACCAGCTCCACCTGGATAATGCTGTAGAATTTGCCGCCACGCAGCAGCTTGATACGGCTCAATGCCGGTTTACCAGCGGGATCTACCCGCACTCGCCGTTCGCCATTGGGTAGATGAAATTTCTTCAACGGCTGCGATATCTCGGCTATTTCCTGCGGCCAGTATCCCTGCACCACGGCGGTATAGTTCTTGTTGAGCTGACGCTCCTGCAACAGCGCCTGCATACCGAGCAGCGCCTGGCGGTTCTTTGCCAGCAGCAGACAACCGCTGGTGTCGCGATCGAGTCGGTGCACCAGTTCGATTTCGGTGTTTGGATACAGCAATCGCATGACGTCGATAAGGCCGTAATCCACGCCGGAGCCGGCGTGCACCGCAAGCCCCGCAGGTTTGTTCACGATCAGGATGTCGCGGTTCTGGTACAGCA
>JAASSH010000513.1 GCA_021767985.1 Gammaproteobacteria bacterium
CGCCATTTCTTGTCATTGCGAGGAGCGCAGCGACGAAGCTATCTCACTATTTAAACTTCTCGTACATAGCCGGACGCCAGTCCTGATCCTGCAAATTGTACTTTTTCATGTGCCGGTCGAGCATCTCGTCCTGGGCCCTGAAGGCTGGCATCCAGCGTCCGCTATCGATGTAGTCGGAGATTGGATTTGGCTGGCCCTTCACCGGCGGTGGCTGTTTCGCCGTACCCGGCACCGACCACGCGCTATCCGTCGATTCAGCCATACGCTCGACAATCTTGTCCTTGGTAATGTTCCACACCATCATGTCGGTTGCCATGGAAAGCGGGCCGTCATAGGTTGCTCGAATACCTTCGAAAATACCGTAACGCGTACCCTCGTCGTTAAAAAAATGGAAAGCAACTGCATGACGCGGTTTTATCGTACTCATGATTTTGCCAAAGGCTTCCGGTGAAGTGTGAAATTCACAGCAGGCGCGCCAGGCTAACTGGGGCGGCTGATTGTAAAAATCGACGAGTTGCTGCGGTGCCTGGAAAGCTTCGTGGATGGCAAGATCCACGCCTTTACCATACTCCACGAACCACTTGTTTGGCACCGTATCACCGCTGAAGAAAACCGACATACCCGCGTACTCGAATTTATAGCTTATCGGCCCGTCACCTATGTGAATAGCGGGATAGGAGCGGATGGTGACGCCATTTTCCTGATATACGACCTGGTTTTCCTTTTTGAAATCGAACTCGTGGGTTTCGATTTGGCCAGGGATGGGCGTGACCTTGAATTCACGGGTAACCTTGTCCCAGTTAACGAATTTCAGGAAATGCTCCATGGCGTACTTGGTACCCATCTCCGGTGTGGCGCCGCTGGGACCCCACACGCGCAGGGCATTCGGACGCCCGGCCGTCCAGCCACCGGCCCAGAGTCCAAGGATATCTCCCATGTGGTCGGTATGCAGATGCGACAGGAACACCTTGTCGAGATACTGGTAAGGGATCATCATCGCCGCAATGTTGGCCATCGAACCCGTACCGATATCAAACAGGAACTTTTCGCCGTTTCCGGCTTCGATCAAGAAGCAGGTAGCCGCCTGGCTTCGACGCGCGGCCGGCAGGCCAGTACCGCAGGCAGTAACCCTGATTTCGTCTTTCGCCAGTGTTTCGGTACCAGGGTAATAAACATATCGGTCCGGTGCTATTCCGTTCGGGTCCTCGACCACGCCACCCGCTGCGTGGGCAAGATTGCCTATTACCAGGCTAAGCAATGCCAGCCCCGCCAATCGAATTATGGATTTCATAGTCTTTCTCCTTGGTTTATCGTGTTGCCTGTTTCAAATAGTCTATTGCCAGCGGAAAATATCGCCCATATCAAACTACTCTGGCGGGCGCAGCCTTAACTGGCGCTCAATACGTCATCCTGATGCCGACGCCGATGCCGTCATCATATTGTTGGTAGCCGGCGTTGTTGTTCAGGTAATCGACGTACATACCGAAACTCGGCGAAAACATCTTGCCGAACTGCAGTTCCACCACGTTGGATGTCTTGTCGTCGTTTTCGTGATCGATCGAGAACTTGTTATCGATCTTGACCCAGCCCTGTATCTGCGGGAACTTGTGTATCCAGATCAGTCTCGGGCCGGTGGTGCGAACTTTGTCGGCGCCGGAGTCCTCGCTGACCGAATGAAAATACTGCACCAGCGTAATCACGAAGTCCTTTTCGTTCAGTAACCAGCCGGCGCCAAACAGCGGCGCGATCTGGTCGGTGCCGCTGCCAATACCGTCATCGACATCGCCCAGATCGGCGATGACCTCGATACCGAGCGCGCGTTTGTACTTGAGCCCGTTGTCCAGCATACCGGGTTTGAGGTTGATGTACTTCCCCTTGAACGACTCGAAGTCCGATTCGTCGCTGCCGGTGACGTCCGTGTCCCAGTAATTGAGCTCATAGGTAAACTTGTGCTCTTCCGTGGGCACGTAGGCGCCTTCGATCGCAATACGATCCCGGTCGTCGCCCGGAGCGGATCCGCCGAGATCGAAGGTCTGGTACCGAATATCGGTATAGTTAACCGCCGCGGTCGGATTCGATGCGTCGGCGCCGTCCTCGCCCTCGGCCTGCACATTGCCGTACTGGCCGATGCAAACCAGGCAGGCGAATATCAACATTATCGGCTGGGGTAATCGCACATCTATACTCTTTTTACGGTTGCAGCCCTGTGGTCCAGCCTGATCTGCTCGATTCCGTTTAGTCGGGGTTGAACACCGGGGGTGGTGCGACACCTCCCCCGGAGATCAGCCTAGTCCATGAAGTAGCGGTAGCCGACCTCGAAGGTATAGTCGCGGTCGCCCTCGTCCTCGTCCGGATCGACACCCCAACCGGGCTTCAGGTACATGATCTGACCCGGCGACAGCATCTTGCCGAATTCGGGGCCGACCCAGAATGAAAAGTGGCTCTCCTCGAAGTCGTAGATCGGCTGGAATTCCGGCAGCGCGTACCAGCCGCCCCAGAAGCTGCCGTCCGGCGCGCTCAGCGGCAGCATCACGAACCAGCGGCCGACGTAAAGACTGGTATCGTCGCGGTCGTCCTCGCCAAAGGCGTCGAAGAAATAAAAGTTCATCAGCGCGAAGAAGGCACCCGGGCCGGGCCAGGCCGGGATATCCCTAACGTAAGCGAACATCGGGCCGATCTTGACCTGCTCGCTGCCGAGAATATCGTCCGATGCAGTCGGTAAATCGATCTGTGTGCCGACCAGCCAGTCGCCGCCGAGTGCATCCCAGTCGGTGCGCCACATGAAACGCAGGTTCATGTCGCC
>JAASSH010000132.1 GCA_021767985.1 Gammaproteobacteria bacterium
CTCGAGCGTTAGTTCGAGCGTTTGTCGCACCTGGTTACCCTGGAACGCCATTTCCAGCGTCTCGGCCTCGGGTGTAATACCGATGGCGTGAAACAGGGGCACGCTACCCGAGGAACTCCCGGCGGCACTGATCGCTTTCAAGTCGTCCTCACTGCAGCTGTCCGGCAAGCCGGCGATAGCCGGTACGTGGTGTCCGCATTTGCGGCCGATGACATGCCCCAGTAAATGATAAAACAGGTCGTTAGCGCGTATTTCTGCCGGGATCGGGCTGACGTCGAACAGTAACTCGGCGGCACGGGCTTCGTCACGGTGCAGCTTGCTGAAAGGCACTCGACCGGTGATGGCGGCGCAGACGTCGAGATAGTCGCCATACTTGTTGGTACGCGCACCGATTACCGAGTTGTAGAAGCTGACCGCGTTCGATTCGGATCCGACGATATGTTCACCCAGCCGCGGTCGATTCGGCAACTGGTAAGGAGCGCAGGTCCAGACCGGATTGCAGCCCAGCCTGACATAAGCCTGCATCAGCTGCCGTGCCTCGTCCATTTCCCGGCTCGCCAGCGGATCGCGCAACGACAGGTCGTTCAGGGAGACCAGCCCGTTGTTGGTCCACGACGGCACCGCCAGCGTGGCGCCGTGATCCAGCATGTAGTTGACGAAGTCGAGATGCGCGCGACCGTTGTAAAAACACGCGTCGATGTGGGCAAAAGTGATATCGACGAGACTGTCCACCTGGTCGATATGTGCGGCGCTGACAATGGTTTCCATGGCAAACTGCATCGCCTTACCGAGCTTGCCATCGAGTCGATCCTGATCCAGTCGGTTAAGTTGTAACGCCGCCACTTTTTACTTGAGCCTGGAATGTTTAGGGCATAATCTGCGACTTATTATCGAGACATGCAAGAGGTATTTTTATGGAGGATCTCGAAACCTGGCTGGAGCGGGTCTACCAGGCCGACGGTGAGCACAAGACTCTCGCGGCGCTATACGACGAATGGGCCGGGGACTACGATCAGCAGCTCTGGGCCAGCGGTAATCCCTATATCGCGATCGCAACCGGGCTGGTTGGCCGTCACGTCCCTGATTATGGTGCCAGAATTCTGGATGCCGGCTGCGGTACCGGCAACATGGCGCAGGTACTGCATCAAATGGGGTATCAGAATATCGACGGGCTGGACCCGTCGAGCGGCATGCTGGCGATTGCTCAGAGGAAGGAAATTTATCAACAACTGCATCAACTGTATCTCGACAGCCAGATCGACCTGGAGGATGCCAGTTATGACGCGGTAGTCGCCGCTGGCGTACTGACCCACGGGCACGCGCCGCCGGAAGCCCTTGACGGCATTTTGAAAATCGCCCGCAGCGGCGCCGCAATCATATTTTCGCTATCGCTGATCGCGTTCGAGGAATATGGCTTCAAACAGAAAATAGATGAGCTCGATGCTGGCGGCGCCTGGGAAAAGCTCGACCAGTCGCTGTTGTTTCGGACTTACCCCTTTTCCGACAAGGAAGCCAGTTTACGTCACTGGGTGATGGCTTACCGCAAGTCTTGACAGCGCGAGAGCGGCCTGCCCGCAAGCGCATAGAGGCCAGACAGGGGGCGCTGCTTTTCAGGGCGGTTCCGTCGGGTAGCGCCACCAGGACAACCGTGGTCTTTGTCCAGGTTGCGGCGATGTATCGAGGCTTCGCGGGCACCGCAACTCCTCGCATCCAATCGGTTATTACCGATTAAAAAAGCCTTTATCGATAATTTATGATCCAATGGACGCTTGCATCGCGTAAAAATTGGCAGGTGTCGGCAAAATTTTGCAACGGTCCGCTAAAATTCCTGTCCGATTAAGGCCATTTATGGTTGTATTCAAGGATTAGGCATCCATTTAGCCAGATTATCGACATGGAAAATACCCCGGTGACAGAACAATCCAGTAATGCCGCAAAGCCGCGCCTGTGGCTCAGGCTGATTATGGTAATCCTGCTGCTGGTTACGATAACCGGTGCCCTTGCCTACAAGAAAACCCTGCAGATTCAGGAGCAGATAGCACAGGGCAGCCAGTTGCCGCCGCCGATCAGCGTGACCGTGGCGCAGGCCCGGCCCGATACCTGGAACCGCCGCATCCGCGCCGTCGGCACACTGGTCGCATTCCAGGGTGTCGATATCACGACCGAAGAATCGGGTATTGTCACCGCGATCAACTTCAAGTCAGGCGACGAAGTCGAGTCGGGAACGCTGCTGATCGACCTCGATAACCGCACCGAAATGGCCAACCTCGAATCGGCTCGCGCCCAGTATGAGTCGGACAACAGCCAGTATCAGCGCCTGCTCAAACTCAAGGACCAGTCGTTCGTCACCAAGAACGACATCGATACCCAGCAATCGCTGGTAGATATTGCGGAGGCGCGAATCAATGTTGCCAAAACGGCGCTATCGAAGAAACGCATTTATGCCCCGTTCTCCGGCCGGCTCGGCATTCGCCAGGTCGATCTCGGTGAATATATTGCGCCGGGCGGCGTCATTGTTACGCTGCTGTCGCTGGATCGGCTTTACCTGGATTTCACGCTGCCCGAAAGCAATTTCAAGGACCTGGTCAGGGACCAGTTGATCGATTTCAAGGTTCGCTCCTATCCCGAGCGAACTTTTAGCGCACGCGTCGAAACCTGGAATCCTCAGCTCGACGCCAATACGCGCAACATTACGATCCGCGCAATCGTCGATAATCGTGAGCGCCTGCTGGCGCCCGGCATGTTTGCCGATATGCAGGTGCGTTCGCGGCGGCAGGAATCTGTGTTGACGGTCCCCGAGACCTCCATTTTTTACAATATTTACGGCCAGGCGGTATACATTCTCGAAAAGCCGGAGGCGACCGAAAACGACCCTGATCCCGATTATCGACTCGCCGCGCGCCAGGTCGAAGTCGCGTATCGTTCCGAGGGCGTCGCAGGTATCAGCAGCGGCATCGAAGCCGGCGATACGGTTGTCACCTCGGGACATCTCAAACTGTATCCGAACCTGCGTGTGGCCATCGTCGACGATGTGCCGGAATACCACTCCAGCGCGCAGTAAACCTCGATGTTCACCGATTATTTCATCAAACGCCCGGTGCTGTCGCTGGTCATCAGCACCATGATCGTGCTGCTCGGCGTGCAGGCCTTTTTCAACACCCAGGTACGGCAATATCCCGAACTGGAAACCACCGTAATCAGTGTCACCACCGCTTACCCGGGGGCCAGCGCCGAATTGATACAGGGTTTCATCACTACCCCGATACAGCAGGTTGTCTCGAGCACGGTGGGTATCGATTTCGTGCGCTCGAGCAGCAGCAACAGCGTGTCGACCGTCGAAGTTCATATGAAACTGGGCTTCGACGCCGATGTCGCCCTGACCGAAGTCAGCACCAAGGTCGCCTCGATCCGGGGCGAATTACCCGTGGAGTCGGAAGATCCGGTGGTCGCCAAGCAATCGGCCGAGGGCTTTGCGCTGGCCTATTACGGCTTCTATAGCGAAACCCTGTCCGATGTCGAAGTCACCGACTTCCTGCTGCGCTCGGTACAACCCTCGTTGTCGACGCTGAAAGGCGTCGCCGAGGCAGAAATCCTCGGCGGTAAAACCTACTCGATGCGCGTCTGGATGGATCCGGTGCGCATGTCGGCATTCAAGGTGTCGGCAGCGGATATCGTCAATGCCATCGGTTCCGAAAACTACCAGTCCGCGGCCGGCAGCACCCGCGGCAGACTGGTACAAACAGATGTCAACGCGGTAACCGATACCAGTGACCCGGAAGTCTTCGAACGCTTCGTCATTCGCGAACAAGGCGACAATCGGGTGCGGCTGGGGGACGTCGCGGATATCGAACTGGGTGCCGAAAACTACGATTCGCTGGTCATGTTCGATAACGTACCGTCGATTTACATCGGCATCAACGGCACTACCGACGGCAATCCGCTGACCACGATCAAACTGGTCAACGCCGAACTGGAAAAATTGAAAAAGTCCTTTCCACCGGGATTAAACGTCGCCATCGCCTACGATTCGACCGAATTCATCGAGGCCTCGATCAACGAAGTAATTTTTACCCTGGCGCAGGCAGCCCTGATCGTCGTTGTCGTGATTTTCCTGTTCCTGGGCTCTATCCGTTCGACGCTGATTCCGCTGGTGACGATTCCGTTATCGATCATCGGGGTGCTGTTTTACATGCAGATCATGGGTTACTCGATCAACCTGCTGACCCTGCTGGCCATGGTAATGGCGATCGGGCTGCTGGTGGACGATGCGATCCTGGTAGTGGAGAACATCTATCGGCATATTGGTGAGGGCCTGCGCCCGCTGCAGGCGGCGCTGCAGGGCGCCCGGGAAATCGCCAAACCGGTGATTGCCACCACCGTCGTCCTGGGCGTGGTTTACGCGCCGATAGGGTTGCTGGGCGGCCTTACCGGAGTGTTATTCAAGGAATTCGCCTTTACCCTGGTGGGCACCATCATTATTTCTACCATCATCGCGCTGACCTTGTCGCCGATGATGTGCTCGCGAGTGTTGAAACCTACCATCACCAATAACGCCTACGAACGCTTCGTCAACGACCTGTTCGAACGCATCCACCTGCGCTACGAGACAATGCTCGACAACTCGCTGAAAACCCGCTCGGTAACGGTCGTTTTCATAATAGGCATCGTCGCAATGCTGGTAGCGATGTTTCAATTCATTCAGCACGAGCTCGCGCCGGAGGAAGACCAGGGTGTCATATTCACCTTTTCCCAGGCACCCGATCACAGCAGTCTCGATTATCTGAACAAGTACACCGCGCCCTACATCGATATCTTTCGGGAATACGAGACGGAATATGAATCGTCGTTCATGGCGAACGGTTTCGGCGGCCCGACGGTCTCCTTCGCCGGCATGCTGCTCAAACCCTGGGAGGAGCGCAGTCTGACGTCGATGCAAATGATTCCGCAAATCCAGCAGGCGCTGGACCAGCAGCCCGGATTGCAGAGCTTTGCGTTCAACCCGCCCTCGCTGCCCGGTGCCAGCGGCAACACGCCGGTCGAGTTTATTCTCAAGACCCAGCAGGGTTACGATCAGCTTTATGGCGTGGTACAGCAGGTGCTGGACGAGGCCCGGAAATCCGGCAAGTTTTACTTTATCAAGAGCGACTTCAACTTCAGCAAACCCGAGATCCGCGTCACTGTCGATCGCGAACGCGCCGAATCGATGGGCATCTCGATGCGTGAAATCGGGCAAACCCTGGGGGCGATTCTCGCCGAGGGTTACATCAGCCGCTTCAACCTGGCCGGGCGCAGCTACAAGATCATTCCCCAGGCGCGCAGCGAAGGACGTCAGAACGCCAATATCGTCAGTGAATACTATGTTTATTCCGATCAGGACGAGCAAATCAGCCTGTCTTCACTGGTGGATATCGAATACACCTCGGTGCCGCGAGAGCTGGTACAGTTCCAGCAACAAAATGCCGCCAAGATCGACGCGGTGCCGGGGGTGCCGCTGGGAGAAGCGCTCCAGTACCTGCGTGACATTAGCGCGGACCTGGCGCCCGCGGGTTATACCTTCGATTACCAGGGACAGTCGCGCCAGCTGATACAGGAAGGTTCGGTGCTGGCGATAACCTTTGGTTTTGCCGTAATCATCGTGTTCCTGGTGCTGGCGGCGCAGTACGAAAGCCTGCGCGACCCTCTTATCATCCTGACCACGGTACCGCTGGCGATGTTCGGCGCGCTGGTACCGATGTTCCTGTGGCAGGTCTCGATGAATATCTACAGCCAGGTGGGATTGATTACGCTGATCGGCCTGGTCAGCAAGCACGGCATACTGATCGTCGAGTTTGCCAACGAGATTCAGAAAAACGAAAACCTGGATCCGGTCAGGGCGGTAATCAAGGCGGCGTCGATCAGGCTGCGCCCGATCCTGATGACGTCATTTTCTACCATTATCGGTATCATGCCGCTGGTGATAGCCAGCGGTGCGGGTGCCGCCAGTCGCCAGGCAATCGGCATAACGATCGTCTCCGGGTTTGCCATCGGCACCCTGTTCACGCTGTTCGTGCTGCCGGTAATCTACACTTTCTTCGCGGCAGATCATCGACCCTCGCTCACCGCAGACGAAATCCCGCTGACGGCGTCACGCCTGGTCTGATTCATCGCGCAGGTAGGCCGATTCGGCCAGAATCCAGGCGCGAAACGCAGCGACCTTGGCTATGCGTGACTTGGCCGGCGACGTAACCAGGTGGTAGTTCATCTTAACCGGCAGACGAGTTGCAAATGGCTGCACCAGCCGCCCCGCCCTGATTTCCGGCTCCGCCATGACGTTCGCCAGCAGCGCCACACCCTGGCCGTCGAGAGCAGCCTGGAACAGTAAATCGGACTGGTTGAAATAAATGCCGTGGTCCGCGTCGATTTGCTCGGCCTCTACCACCTTGAGCCACATCGCC
>JAASSH010000514.1 GCA_021767985.1 Gammaproteobacteria bacterium
GGGTAACCCCCAGAGCTTCATCATGTTCGAGGTGGCGCAGTTCGACAGCTACAGTTACCTGTTCAATAAACCGACGTTTGTCACCCTCGATGGCAGCACTCCGAGTGCAGACATAAGCATCAAGGGCCTGCGGATTGGTATCAACGGCAAGGAGGCGCTGGCCGGGCAGTCCTACGCTAACCTCGATACTAGCATCGTCGCCGCCACGTACGATCCCGTGACCGGATATGAACTGTCTTCGAAGGGCACCATTATCGCCCTCGAGAAAGGACCCGACTCCGACGAGTTCTTCCTGACTTTCGAAGACTTCAATGGCGTCACCAACTCATTTGCCGACATTGTGCCGACGGTTCCGGCCGATCCGACCGATCCCGGCAGCCCGGAGGAATCCGATATCGGCGTGCGCACCTTCGAGGAAATCCACACGACCATCGCGGAGATCACCGGTGTGTCCGTGACCAATCCCGAGGTTGCTGGCGTCTATAGCGACTATGTCCAGCAGTTGCCGTCGACCGAGGCTATCGACGCATTCCTGCCGTCGCACCAGATGGCGGTTGCGCAGCTCGCGCTGACATCGTGCAGCGAACTGGTCGATGGCAACGGTTCGATTACCCCGGCGAGTTACTTCCCGGGCTTCACCGGATTCGGCAGCAGTTACCTGAGCGCATTCGCTCCTGCGCAACGGAGCGCCGTCATCAATCCGGTCCTGGCCGCGGTTACCAACTCACCGCTGGGGCTGTCATCGCAGCCGGCGGATGCTGAAATTACCGATATTCTGGGTGCGACGTCCTCACAGGCGCTCGATCCGGGCCTTGTCGATACTCAGTACGACAGCCTGATCACCCAAATGATGGGTTCCTGCCCGATAATTCCACCGGCGACCACCTGTGACCCGGTCGAGAGAACGGAGCAAATCGTGAAGGCAGTTTGTGCCGCCGCAACCGGCGCCGCCGTAATGATCGTACAATAGGATTCGAAATCATGGCCAGATTCAAGAAAAAGCTACCAGTAAATCCCGACGCTCCCCTGCTGCACGAGGATCACGGCAAGCCGATGTCCCGGCGCCAGTTCGTTCGCCAGGGCTTCGCCGCTGGCGGCGCCTCGCTGCTGACAGGCGGTGTGCTCAGCCTGTTCACCAACCCCCGGGACGCCTACGCGGCCCTATCGCCGGATCTCGACGACCTGGTAGGCGCGTTACCGGGCTGCTCGCTGAGCGCCGGAGGCGGCAACAACCTGCCCTTCATCTGTTTCGACCTGGCCGGTGGCGCCAATTTCGCAGGCTCCAACGTGCTGGTCGGAGATTCGGGTGGACAGGAGGATTTTCTGTCGACCGCGGGCTACAGCAAGCTCGGTCTGCCGGGCGACATGCTGCCGGGACAAGTGCAAACCGAGACTCTGTTGAATCCAAGCGCAAACAACGATTACATCAATCGCGAACTGAACCTGGCTTTCCACGCCGACAGTGCGCTGTTGCTCGGTATTCGCGAAAAGGCGGTTAGCGCAATCGGAAACGTCGACGGTGCCGTCATTCCGGCCCGGTCCGACAACGACACCGGCAACAACCCGCACAACCCGCTATATGCATTGGTCATGACCGACCCCAGCGTGCGCGGCGAGGTTGTCGACCTGATCGGCTCTCGTGCGAGCGCTTCGGGTGGTAACTCGATGGCGCCGGCGATGTACATCAACCCCGAATTTCAGCCGACCAAGGTGGACCGGCCAACCGACGTCACCGGCATGGTAGACGTCGGTGATCTAACCTCCATCCTCGGCGCCAACGATGTCACCGCGGTGATGGAATCGATGGCGCGCGTTTCGCATTACAAGATGAAAGCCGGCGTGACCACGGGACTCACTAACGACGCGATCATCAAGGACATGGTACGCTGCGGTTACCTCAAAGCGGCCGACATCGCCAGCGAGTTTGCCGGGGTCCCGGTCGACCCTATCGGTGACCCTTTGATCAATCGCGACGTGACCGCCCCGATTGCCGGTAACCCGCTGGCGCCTTTTAGTGCAACCGAGTTGGCAAACGATCGCGAATTTCGCAAAACCGCTTCGGTCATGAAAATGGTTCTTAACCGCTATGCCATTGGCGGCTGTATCACGATGGGCGGATACGATTATCACGGCGGCGGACGCATCACTGGCGAAAACCGCGATCTGCGCGCCGGGCGCTGCATCGGCGCCTGCCTGCAGTACGCCGCGTTGAAAAACGAACCCCTGATGATATACGTGTTCAGCGACGGCTCGCTCGCGAGCAACGGCAACCTCGACGATACCGCGGCGCCAGACGGCGGTACCGACGGTAACGGCAATACCACCCTCGGCGGTCGCGGCAAAGGCGAATGGACCGGCGACAATTCGTCCACAGCCTGCTCGTTTTTCCTGGTTTACAATCCGAATAGCCCGCCGAACCTGGTCGGCAGCCGCCAGATCGGCTACATGAACGCTGGCGCGTCGGTGGTGACCAGCTCATCACCCGCGGCCAACAATGTCAATTTGCTGGTCAACATGATCATGCTAAACTACATGGCCGCTAATGGCATGGTTTCACCCGGCAACACGACCGCGTTTACCACTGCCTTCCCCAACCACGGGCTCGGGAACAACCTGGATAGCTATATATCGTTCGGAAACATCAAAGTTTAGGCGTACTCGTCAATACTTGACGTCGAAACGAGTCGGAATTTTGCTCGACTGGCTTCTCCCTTTGCGAATGAAGGGCGTATTGCTGCTGGCGTTCCTGATGCATTCGTCTCAATTGCATGCCGAGTGGTATCAGCAACAGCGCGATA
>JAASSH010000133.1 GCA_021767985.1 Gammaproteobacteria bacterium
CCGATGCCACGCGCTTCAAGCCGGGCGACCGCGTGGTCGCGCTGGTCGGTGGCGGCGGCTACGCCGAGTACGCGCTCGCCTACGAGGAGCATGCGATGACGATTCCGGAGTCGGTCAGCTTCGAGCAGGCCGCCTGTATCTGTGAAACCTACATTACCGCATACCTCAACCTGTTCATGCTGGGCGAGCTGGAAGGCAAGACTTCGGTCCTGATTCACGGCGGCGGGGGCGGCGTCGCCACTTCGGCGATACAACTCTGCAAGGCCCTGTCTCCCGAAACGGAAATCTTCGTCACCGCCTCGAGCGGCAAGCTGGACCGGGTGCGCGCGCAGGGCGCCGATCACGTCATCGATTACCGCGAACAGGATTTTGCCGAGGAGATAAGGGGCCTTACCAAGAAGCGCGGCGTCGACGTCATTCTCGATCACATTGGCGCAAAATACCTGGCAGCCAACATGAAGTCGCTGGCGCTCGGTGGCACACTGATGCTGATCGGCGTTATGGGCGGGATCAAGGCCGAGCTCAACCTGGCGACGATGATGGTGAAACGCCAGCGCATCATCGGATCGGTGCAGCGCTCACGACCGGTGACCGAGAAGGCGGCCATCATCGACCAGTTCGAAACGGCGGTCATGCCGCTGTTTGCGGCCGGCACGATCGAACCTTTGATCGACGCCCGCTTTGCGCTGAAGGACGCCGCCGAGGCTCATAAATTAATGGAACAGGGCGGCCATTTCGGCAAGATCGTGCTCGTCAACCAGGGCGACTAATCGACCCGTCATTGCGGCGCAGGCCGCAATCCATCCAACAGGCTTCGCGTATCGCAAGCTGCAAGGCCCGAAGGGCCTTGCAGGCAATTTTCTCCGAAAACTTTGAAATGGATACCGGCCTGCGCCGGTATGACTTTCTATTGGGCGCTAAACTCTAGGCCGCTTCCAGCTTTATCGCGCAGAATTTAAATTCCGGGATCTTGCCGAAAGGATCGAGCGCCTCGTTGGTCAGCAGGTTTGCCGCCGCCTCGTGGTAACAGAACGGGATAAACACTTCGCCTTTCTTGAGCGCACCGTCGGGCCGCGCGAAGGCGCGAATTTGACCGCGACGCGATTTGGCGATGATTTCGCCGCCGGCGTCGATGCCGAGGCCCTCGAGATCCTGCTGGTTGACGTAAACCACCGGCACCGGCTCGATCGCATCGAGCACCGACGCGCGCCGCGTCATGGATCCGGTATGCCAGTGCTCGAGCTGGCGTCCGGTGATCAGCACCAGCGGAAACTCCTCGTCAGGCTGCTCGTCGGCCGGGATCGATTTGGCAGCCACCAGCCGGGCCTTGCCGTTGGCGGTCGGGAATTCCTCGGTGAAGACCACGCCCTGCCCCGGGTCGTTTTCGTCGCCGCAGGGATAAGTCACCGACGACGCCTCGTTCAGCCGATTCCAGGTGATGCCGGTTATGCTCTTCATCGCACCGCGCATTTCGTCGTAAACCTCGGACACGTGACTGTAATCCCAGTCCATTCCGATGCCCTTGCCGATATCGCGGATGATCCACAGATCCTGGCGCGCTTCGCCGGGCAGCGGCACCGCGGCGCGGCCGAGCTGCACGCGGCGGTCGGTATTGGAGACCGTGCCGTCCTTCTCGGCCCAGCCGGAGGCCGGTAACACGACATCGGCGAAGGCCGTGGTTTCGGTCAGGAACATGTCCTGCACCACCAGGTGATCGAGCGCCGCCAGCGCGGCGCGCGCGTGATTCAGGTTCGGATCCGACATCGCCGGGTTCTCGCCCATGATGTACATGCCCTTGATTCCGCCTTCGAGAATCGAGTGCATGATTTCGACCACGGTCAATCCGGCTTTTTTATCGAGCTCGGCATCCCAGTAGTCCGAGAACCAGGCGTTCGCATCCGGGTTATCGACCCGCTGGTAATCGGGAAACATCATCGGGATCAACCCGGCATCGGAGGCGCCCTGCACGTTGTTCTGTCCGCGCAGCGGATGCAGCCCGGTGCCGGGGCGGCCGACCTGGCCGGAAATCATCGACAGCGCGATCAGGCAACGCGAATTGTCGGTACCGTGAATATGTTGCGAGATGCCCATGCCCCAGAAAATCATCGATCCCTTCGAGGTCGCAAACAGGCGCGCAACTTCGCGCACGGTGTCGGCATCGATACCGGTCACGGACTCCATTTTTTCGGGACTGAAATCGGCGACGTTGGCTTTTAAGTCTTCGTAGTCGGTGGTGCGCGCGGCGATAAACTTGTCGTCGGTCAGGCCCTCTTCGATGATCACGTGCAGCATCGAGTTCAGCAGCGACACGTCGGTAGACGCGTTGAACTGCAGGAAGTGGGTGGCGTGACGCGCGATATCGGTCTTGCGCGGATCCAGCAGGATCAGCTTCTTGCCGTCGCGGATCGCGTTCTTCATGAAAGTCGCCGCCACCGGGTGGTTGGTGGTCGGGTTGGAACCGATGACGAGGAACACCTCGGCGTGCTTGACGTCCTCGACCTGGTTCGACACCGCGCCGGAGCCGATACCTTCGAGCAGCGCCGCGACGCTGGACGCGTGGCACAGCCGGGTGCAGTGGTCGACGTTGTTGGTGCCGAATCCGGCGCGCACCAGCTTCTGGAACAGGTAGGCTTCTTCGTTCGAGCCCTTGGCCGAGCCGAAACCGGCCAGTCCGGCGCCACCGAGCTCGTCCTTGATCTTACGCAGTCCGCCGGCGGCAAGTTCCATCGCCTCTTCCCAGCTCGCCTCGCGAAACATCTTCGACGGATCGCCCGGATCGAAGTGTTCGTTCATCCCCTTGGGCACGCCTTCCTTGCGGATCAGCGGCTTCAGCAGGCGTTGCGGGTGATTGACATAATCGAAGCCGTAGCGACCCTTGACGCACAGGCGGCTGAAATTGGCCGGGCCGTCGCGTCCCTCGACGCGCAGAATCTTGTCATCCTTGACGTGATAAGTCAGCAGGCAGCCCACGCCGCAATAGGGGCATACCGAATCGACCTTGCGGTCGGCCTCGACCAGGTGCGCGCCGGTGGCGTTGCTGAGCGCCCCGGTCGGGCAGGCGGCGACGCACTCGCCGCAGGCGACGCAGGATGACTCGCCCATCGGGTCGCCGATGTCGAACACGATCTCGGCGTGATGGCCGCGCTGCGCGAGGCCGATGACGTCGTTGACCTGGGTTTCGCGGCAGGCGCGCAGGCAACGCGTGCACTGGATACAGGCGTCGAGGTTAACCGCGATCGCCGGGTGCGACAGATCCGCCGCCGGCTGATGGCGCGGTTTGAACCTGGGATTCCTGACGTCGAGCTTGTCGGCCCAGTAAGTCAGTTCGTTATCGAGCGTATAGGCCTGCTCGGGCATGTCCGACAGCAACAGTTCGAGCACCAGCTTCTGCGATTTTTGCGCACGCTCGTTGTCCGAGTTGACGACCATGCCAGGGGTCGGGTTACGGCAGCAGCTCGGCGCAAGCACGCGTTCGCCATCGATCTCGACCACGCAGGCGCGGCAGTTGCCGTCGGCACGCAGCCCGTCGGTATAACACAGGTGCGGAATCTCGGTGCCGGTGCGCTGCGCCGCCTGCAGGATGGTTTCACCCGGCAGCGCCTCGACCGAACTGCCGTTCAGCGTAAATTCGATGGTTTCGAAGATGGAATCAGGATTCGCGGCCATTATTGATTCTCCTCTATTCCAAGTTCGTGGGGGAAATACTTTATGACCGACAGGACCGGGTTTGGCGCCGCCTGTCCGAGGCCGCAGATCGACGCGTCGATCATGACCGTCGACAGGTCGTTCAACTGCTCGATATCCCAATCGCCGGTCTCCATGATGCTGACCGCTTTCTCGCAACCGACACGGCACGGCGTGCACTGCCCGCAGGATTCGTGTGCGAAGAACTTCATCGAGTTCAGCGCGGCCTGTTTGGCGCTATCCTTGTCGGACAGCACCACCACCGCGGCCGAACCGATAAAACAGCCGAATTCCTGCAGCGTATCGAAATCGAGCGGGATATCGCCGAGCGAGGCCGGCAGGATGCCGCCCGAGGCGCCGCCCGGAAAGTAGCCGTAAAACTGGTGCCCATCGAGCATGCCGCCGCAATACTCCTCGATCAACTCCTTGATCGTGATACCCGCCGGTGCGAGATGCACTCCGGGCTTGTTGACCCGGCCGGACACGGAAAAGCTGCGCACGCCCCTGCGCCCGTTACGACCCTGCGAATCGAACCATTCCGAGCCCTTCTCGATCACGTCGCGCACCCAGAACAGGCTTTCACAGTTGTGCTCCAGGGTCGGACGTCCGAACAGGCCGACCTGTGCGACATAGGGCGGACGCAGACGCGGCATACCGCGCTTGCCCTCGATCGATTCGATCATCGCCGATTCCTCGCCACAGATATAGGCGCCGGCGCCACGACGGATTTCGATCCGCGGTAAATCGTAGCCGGATTTCTGAACCAGGTCGTCGACCGCGTTCTTCAGGTTCTGAATCACCGAGGGGTACTCGTCACGAATATAGATGTAACAGTCGTCGATGCCGATCACCCGCGACGCGATCAACATTCCCTCGAGGAAGCGATGCGGATCGGAAAGCATGTATAGCCGATCCTTGAACGTGCCGGGTTCGCCCTCGTCGATATTGATGGCGCACATCCGCGGCGCGGGCTGGTCGCGCAGAATTCCCCACTTGCGCCCGACCGGAAATCCGGCGCCGCCGAGGCCGCGCAGCTGGGTACCGTTAAGGGTTTCGATGATTTCATCGGCGCTGATATCACCGCCGAGCAGCCGCTCGTAGAGCCCGTAACCGCCGGCCGCCCGGTATTGTTCGTAATCGATACTGTCTTGCGGCATCGGTTGTTCGGTCTTGCCGGCGTCGAGCGCGGCCCCGACGGCGTCAGCAGTCGCATTGTCGACGGTGTACTGCTTGACGACCGCGACCGGCGCCTTGTCGCAACGGCCGACACAGGGCACGCGCTGCACGCGCACGCCGTCGCCCAGCGAAGCTTCGAGTGCGCCGATCAATTCCTCGCTACCGGCCATTTCGCAACTGACCGAATCACAGACCCTTACCGTCAGGGCGGGCGGCGCGGTCTCGCCTTCGCGCACGACGTCGAAATGATGGTAAAACGAGGCGACCTCGTAAACCTCGGTCGTGGCAAGACGCATTTCGTGGGCCAGCGCGGTCAAATGCACCGCCGACAGGTGCCCGTAGTGATCCTGAATTTTGTGCAGATGCTCGATCAACAGGTCGCGCGCGCGCGACTCGTCACCCAGCAGGTTTTGTACTTCGAGCAGCGCGTTTAAATCGACCACCCTGCCCTTGGTTTTGCCCCGGCGGCGCTGCTTGCGGTTATCGACCGCGGCGGGATTGAGTTCAGGCTGTGACATAGGCATTCTCTGGCGTTCGGTTATTCCTGAAGAAGACTCCCCGCTCTTTCGAGCGGGGCAAAAGTTTAACCCAAGGAGGAGATAACAAAAACATGGGAAAACGCCATGACGATGCGTTAATGCGCCATTACGGTAATAATGTCGGTATTGCTCAGCAGGTAACTGGTAACACCGCCGAACAGGCGCTGGCGGGTGCGGGTATGGCTGAATCCGCCCACCACGAGGAACTCGGCCCCGATTTCATCGCAGGTAGCGAGCATTTTTTTACCGACGTTGCCGCCGCCCGTGATCACGTAATGATCGGCCTTGCAACCATGCCGTTTCAGGTAATCGACCACGTCGGCCGCGCTGTCCTCGCGTTTTTTCGATACCAGCACGGTCACTTTACTCATTTGCTTGAGCCACGGCAGCGTCATGCACAGCGCACGGCTGGCTTCGACGCTGTCGTTCCCGCCGATCGCGGCGCGGTCGGCCCGCCGCGGCGTCCAGGCGTCCGCCGGCGGCACGATCAGCACCGGTCGTCCCGAGTGCAGCATCAGCGATTCGTGCAGCTCGCCGACGCCGGGACCACCGATACGATGCTTGGTCGGGCGCGACATCGCGATGACGTCGACCAGGCGCGACTCGCGGTCGAGCACGCTTTCGGGATTGCCTTCGAACACGTGCAGCGAAGCCGAAATTTCGCTGGCCGCTGACGGTTTGCGCGTCACCTTGATCTTGTGGTTATCACAAAAGCTGTTGAACTGCTGTTTCACGGTGTCGGCCACTTCGTCGATCGCGCGGTTGCTCATCTTCGCGTACTCGTCACGGAAACCGGCCGGCAGATTGAAAAGCTCGCTGGTCTGCTGACGCACGTGCACCACCTTGATATGCGCGTCGAAGCGTTTGGCAACCACCAGCGCGGTGTCGAGCACTTCGGCGCTGCGCTCGCTGCCGTCCACGGGTACCAGGATTACTTTGATCATTTCTCTACCTCGCTTTAGAACAGCCCCTGAATCAGGCCGTCTTCGTCGATATGAATCGAGTTGGCCGCGGGCACCCGCGGCAGGCCC
>JAASSH010000515.1 GCA_021767985.1 Gammaproteobacteria bacterium
CAGGCTGATTTCCCGGGTTATCGGCAGCCCCGTCACCTGCAGCAAGTCCTCGTCCTCGATAAATAGCCCCTGCAGCTCGCTGTTTATCGCCGCGGCCATCTGCACCGCGAGGTTTACAGTGTTGATCGAGTAACTGCCAACGTCAGCCGCGAGCAACACGGTTTGCCGCTTCTTTTTCTCCTTTGCGGTCATGCCTCGTTTTCCCGGGAAGGCACCGAGTCACTCTCGGAACCGCGCCGCATGAATTTCTTTTGTGATTGTTGCAGCTGTTCGATACGTTGCTGGATCCGATAATTGAAACTTTGCTTCGGATACTTCCCCTTGCGATCGAGGCTGCCCGGAGGCATACCTGACAACAGCTGCATCACCTCGGTCACGTGCTGCACCGGGTAAATATTGAACTCACCGTTGGCAACGGCTTCGCGTACATTCTTGCGCAGCATCAGGTGTACCTGGTTGGCCGCGGGAATGATGACGCCCTGCTCCCCGGTCAGGCCGCGACTCGCACATACTTCGAAGAAACCCTCGATCTTTTCGTTAACGCCGCCGACTGCCTGAACTTCACCCAACTGGTTGATCGAACCGGTCACCGCCAGCGACTGCAGCAGCGGAATTTCACCGAGCGCGGATAGCAACACGCAGAGCTCGGCCGCCGAGGCACTGTCACCTTCGACCGTTCCGTAGGATTGTTCGAAGGCCAGGCTCGCGGCCAGGGGCAGCGGCTGGTTGGCGGCATAGTGATGCGCCAGGTAGGACGACAGAATCATGACTCCCTTGGAATGTATCTCACCCCCCAGCTTGGATTCGCGTTCGATATCGACCACGCCCGCGCGCCCCAGCCGCGCGGTGGCGGTGATACGCGAGGCCTGACCGAAGCGGTAACTGCCGGTCTGCAGGACCGAAAGTGCATTGACCTGCGCGACCCGGTCACCGTCGGTGTCGATCATCTTGATGCCGCGCAGCACCTGTTCCTGCATCAACTCCCGGTATCGATCCTGTCGATGCTCCTGCTTGGCGATCGCCTGCTCGATGTCTTCCACCTGGATCAACTTATGCCTGTTTTTGCCGGCCCAGTAATTGGCCTCGCTCAACAGGTCACGCATATCGTCCAGGTGTAGCGACAGCTTTTCGGCATCATCGGCAGCGCGCGATACCTCCTCGATGAGCCGACCCACGCTGGATTTTTCCAGTGGCCGGGCAGCGCAATCCTGCTGTACCGAGGCGATCATGCGGGCATAGTTTTGAACGTTTTCGGAATCACGCCTGGTGGTACGCGCAAAATCGGCGGAAACCTTGAACAATTGCCCGAACTCGGGATCCAGCGCCTGCAGCAGGTAGTAAAGCCTCGGCTCACCGGTCAGGACCACCTTGATATCGAATGGTATCGATTCGGGCTCCAGCGATACCGTGTTCGCCAGGCTTAGCATTTGTTCCAGCGACTGGATCTTGATTTCGCGCGATTTGAGCGCGCGCTTGAGACCCTCCCAGGCAAACCCATGGGTTAGCAGCTTACGCGCATCCATAATCAGGTAACCGCCGTTGGCGCGATGCAGTGCGCCCGGTTTAATCAGCGTAAAATCGGTAATCAGGGTTCCCATCTGGGACACGTATTCGACCCGCCCGATCAGGTTCTGATAAGTTGGATTGTCTTCAAAGATCACCGGGGCGCCGCTAGTGTCGGTATTGTCGACGATAACGTTGATGCTATAGGCGTGGAATCCCGCCACACGGCTGGCAATGTTGTCGTTTTCGCGGCCATGCTCGGAAGGCAAAAATGCGTCGGCATCCTTGATCGCGCTTTGTTGAACCGCCTCCAGGTACTCCATGACCTCGGGCTGATCATGATAAGTATTCTCGATCCAGGCAATCAGTTGCTCGACCGTGTGCTGGGTAATCTCCTGGTTCAGAGCCTTGATACGCTGATGATGCTCGCGCTGAACCAGCGGCATATCGCGGATGATGTTCTGTAATTCCTGTTGCAGGTCGGCAATTATCTTTTCGATGCGCTCCTTTTCACGATCCGAAAGTTGCGCGTATTCCTGCGGGTCCAGCGGACGGCCATCGACCATCGGCCCCATGGTGTAACCGCCGGGTGTGCGCATGATGATAATGCCTTTTTCCTCGGCTTCCCGGTCCAGCCTGCGAAAAGCTTCGTCCTGGCGGTTTTGCAGCTCTTCCTCGATTTCCTGGCGCCGGTTTCGATACTCCTCGCTTTGAAACGACGACGGCAACGACGTCAACAGATCCTCGACCAGCGATTCCATATCCTGGCGCAGCTGCTGGCCCATGCCGGCCGGCAATTTAAGTAACCTCGGTTTTTGCGGATTGGTAAAGTTATTGACATAACACCAGTCCGACGGTTGCTCTGCATTCTGTGCGTGCCGCGACAGAATCTGGCGCACCAGTTCGTGCTTGCCGAAACCGGGATCGCCGATCAGAAACAGGTTGAATCCCTGTTGTTCAATTTCTACGCCGAACTCGATTGCCTCCAGCGCGCGGTCCTGCCCCAACGGTTGATCGAGCGGTTCGAGCTCGGCCGTCGTGTTGAAGTCAAACTGCCTGAGATCGCAACTCTGGTAAAGTGCTTTGGCGTCCAGCGCCTTTATTTTCTTGTTAGCCATTCGCCAATTTTCACCCAATCGTCCAAACTTGATACCGATCCAGATCAATTGAAGCGTTACTTGACATGATTACCGTTACCTGGATCAGCCCGGAAATAGAATCGCCGGTAACTTTACAAGATTCCGGGATGCCGGACCACCGCTTGCGCGTGAATGACGCGATGGTGGAAAAGC
>JAASSH010000516.1 GCA_021767985.1 Gammaproteobacteria bacterium
CAGGGAATCAGAAGCGAACGCCAGTTGTTCAAGGCGACTTTTGCGCTCGATGATCAAAAAGAGGGCATGGCCGCTTTCGCCGAAAAACGCAGCCCTGATTTCAAGCATCGTTGAAATCAGCGCCAGCGGAACTATATATCCTTTCCGGAGAATAAATCCGTTCAGGCACTATCAGTTTTCTGACAGTGTGTTAGAATATGCGCCGGCAGATTTCAGGCCCCGCAGAATTTCTTTGTAAATCAATAGTTTACATTAGTTTTCGCGTCATTAGGCGCAGAAACGAAGAGGCCTTTTATTTTTGAAATGCCGGGGCAGGAGCTTCGGCGCAAACAGAACTTTTACTTTTTTGACTGGAAACCATCATGGCTGACCTGAATCGTTATCGGAACATAGGCATATTTGCTCATGTAGACGCCGGTAAAACCACCACTACCGAGCGTATCCTGAAGCTCACCGGCAAGATCCACAAGATCGGTGAAGTTCATGACGGCGCGGCAACCACCGACTTCATGGACCAGGAGCAGGAGCGCGGTATCACGATCCAGTCTGCGGCAACCAGCTGTGAATGGAACGATCATCGTCTGAATATCATCGATACGCCCGGACACGTCGATTTCACCATCGAAGTGTATCGTTCGCTCAAGGTACTCGATGGTGGCGTTGGCGTTTTTTGTGGCTCCGGCGGTGTCGAGCCCCAGTCAGAGACCAACTGGCGCTACGCCAACGACTCTGAAGTCGCGCGTATTATTTTCGTCAACAAGCTCGACCGCCTGGGCGCTGATTTCTATCGCGTCGTCAAGCAGGTCGAAGACGTGCTGGGCGCCAACCCGCTGGTCATGACCCTGCCGATCGGTACCGAGGACAATTTTACCGGTGTCGTGGACCTGCTGACTCGCAAGGCCTGGGTTTGGGACGATTCCGGTGATCCGACCCGGTACGAAATTCAGGAAGCGCCCGCGGACATGGCCGACCAGGTCGAAGAGTATCGCGAAAAGTTGATCGAAACCGCGCTCGAGCAGGACGATGACTTGCTGATGATGTACCTCGAGGGCGAAGAGCCGGAACTCGACGAGATCAAGCGCTGCATCCGCAAGGGGACGATCGCGCTCGATTTCTTCCCGACTTACTGCGGTTCGGCTTTCAAGAACAAGGGTATTCAGCTGGTGCTGAACGCCGTGGTCGACTATCTGCCGAATCCGACCGAAGTCAAGCCGCAGCCTGAAATCGACCTCGAAGGTACCGAGACCGGCGAAGTCGCCACCGTCGATCCGTCGAAGCCGCTGCGTGCGCTGGCGTTCAAGATTATGGACGACCGTTTCGGAGCCCTGACCTTTACGCGTGTTTACTCGGGTAAGCTGTCCAAGGGTGATAATGTGCTGAATACCTTCACCGGCAAGACCGAGCGCATCGGGCGCATCGTGGAAATGCACGCCGACGACCGTATCGAACTGGATTCGGCCGAGGCCGGTGACATCGTGGCCCTGGTTGGCCTCAAGAATGTCCAGACCGGCCATACACTGGCCGATCCCAAGAACCCGGCGACGCTGGAACCGATGGTGTTCCCCGATCCGGTGATCTCGATTGCAATCAAGCCCAAGGACCAGGCAGCCTCCGAGAAAATGGGGATCGCAATCGGCAAGATGGTCAAGGAAGATCCGTCGTTCTACGTCGAGACCGACGAAGACAGCGGCGAGACTATCATCAAGGGTATGGGTGAACTGCACCTCGATATCAAGGTCGATATCCTGCGCCGAACCCACATGGTCGACGTCGAGGTTGGCAAGCCGCAGGTGGCTTACCGCGAAACCATTACGCAGCGTATCGAAGACAGCTACACGCACAAGAAGCAAACCGGTGGTTCGGGTCAGTTCGGCAAGATCGACTATATCGTCGAGCCGGGTGAAACCGGTAGTGGCTACCAGTTCGAATCCACGGTTACCGGCGGTAACGTGCCGCGTGAGTTCTGGCCGGCGATCGAGAAAGGTTTCGCCAGCTGCATGGAAGAGGGCGTGCTCGCCGGTTTCCCGCTGCTCGATGTCAAGGTCACCCTTTTCGACGGTGCATTCCACGCGGTCGACTCGTCAGCGGTTGCGTTTGAAACCGCCGCGCGTGGCGCCTACCGTCAATCGATTCCCAAGGCTGGTCCGCAGTTGATGGAGCCGATCATGAAGGTGGACGTATTCGTTCCCGAGGATCACGTGGGCGATGTTATCGGCGACCTGAATCGTCGCCGCGGCATGATCAAATCGCAGGAACCGGCCCCGACCGGGGTGCGCGTCAAGGCTGACGTGCCGCTGTCGGACATGTTCGGTTATATCGGCGATTTGCGCACCATGACTTCGGGTCGTGGACAGTTTTCGATGGAATTCGAGCACTATATGCCGTGCCCGAAGAACGTTGCCGACGAGGTTATCAAGGAAGTCAACGAACGGCGAGCGGCCAAATAGCGGGAATGAGTTTTGAGGAATCCCTGCTTTTCGCGGGGGATTCCTTAAGCTATTGATTAATTTGGGTGAATTGCGCTTCGGCGCTATTGACACGGCTCAGGGGCGTGTAGAGAATACGCACCTTGCTGGAGGGGTTCCCGAGTGGCCAAAGGGGACAGACTGTAAATCTGTTGGCACTGCCTTCGGTGGTTCGAATCCACCCCCCTCCACCATCATTTATGCGGGCCCTGGCCCGCATAAATGATGGTGTCGGGCGGGATCGGATATAGAACCAGGCGCGCAGCGCCGGTTCGACAAAATCGCCGGGAGCGATTTTGGACGCGCGTTAGCGCGGCCCCGGAGGGC
>JAASSH010000517.1 GCA_021767985.1 Gammaproteobacteria bacterium
TACGGAATGCTGTATTTACGTGCCAGCTGGCCACCAATGTGTTGTGCTTTCATGTATTCCGGCGTACCGAATGCGGGGGATCCCGACTTCATGTCGACATTAGAAGTAAAACCACCGTACATGGCGGGCGCACCTGGATTGACCATCTGGCTAAAGGCAATTCCCGCAAGCGCTTCCGCATTCTGTAATACCAGCGCACCGGCGATGGTAACCGGCGCCATGGCACCAGACAGGGTAAACGGCGTAATGACGACCGCCTGATTCATGCGAGCAAGATCGATGACGCCCTGCATCATTGGAATGTCGAGTTGCAGCGGAGAATTGGTGTTGATGATGGAAAACAGACAGGTCTTTTCGCGTAACTGCTCCATCGTTAAGCCATGGGCGATACGCGTCATCTCAAGCGCGTCTGCGACGCGGTCTTCACCCAGAGAATAAATGCAATAAGCCTTGTCGGTTAGTGTAATGTAGTCATAAATGCAATCCAGATGCCGGATCGAGGCATGCACGTCCACAGGTTCCACCGGATAGCCTCCGGTTATATGCAGAATATTATGCATCTGTGCGAGTCGCAGAAAGTTGCGATAGTCTTCCTGGTTACCCGTACGTCGCCCACGATCGATATCCGAACAATTAGGCGCACTCGCCATCATGTCAAAAACCACGTTATCACCGCCGAGTACAACTGAATGCTCAGGATTGCGCGCATGCAACGTGAACTCGCTCGGTACCGTGGCGATATTCTCCAAGATCAAATCTGGATCAAAGCGCACCTGCTGGGTACTCTCGTCGACTTCGGCGCCTGCTTCACGCATGATTCGCCGCGCTTCCGGCAGCAAGACCCGTAACCCGGTCTCAGCCAGCACTTTTAGTGAAGCCTGGTGAATGTTCTCGAGTTGTTCGTCCGATGCCACAGCCACAGGCTGATACGTTCTTTTCAGCTGTGTAAATGGACGCTGGGCAAAAGCTGCCGCGGTTTCCGATACTTCCGCAGCTTCGCCGCGGCGGCGTTGGCGCCGACCTCTAGATCTGGTTTCGCTCATATTATTTGTCTTGGTTGTTTAGTGGACCTTGTTCAGATTCAGTAAAACCTTGATAGCTTCGCCATTGTTCAACGCAGCGAAACCCTGGTCGAAATCCTCAAGGTCGAGTTGATGGGTAATCACCGGCGAAATATCGAGCCCGCTTTCGAGCATCGCTAACCCCTTGTGCCAAGTATCAAACATTTCACGACCATAGATGCAGGTGAAGCGCAGGCTCTTGAAAATCGCGCGACTTAGGTCAAGGGGTACCTTGTCGGCAAACAGTCCGAGCAATGCAATCTGCCCACCGTTGTTCATTGAATCGATCATCAGATCCAACGCAGGTGGTGCACCGGACATTTCCAGCCCGACGTCGAACCCTTCCTTCATGCCGAGTTCGGTCATCACGGTTTTCATGTCGTCACGCCCGACCTTGAAACCCTTCGAGGCGCCCATCTTCTCGGCCAGCGCCAGGCGCTTTTCGATCAAATCAGTGACCACGATATGACGCGCTCCGACGTGTCGGCAAATAGCCGCTGCCATCAGGCCAATTGCCCCAGCGCCGGTGATCAGCACGTCTTCACCAGTAAGGTCGAATTTAAGCGCCGTGTGGACTGCATTGCCGTAAGGATCGAGCAACGCGGCAAATTCGTCCGGTATGCTATCGGGAATCGGATAAACATTGTGCGCTGGAATCACTAGATAATCTGCAAAGGCCCCCGGCCGATTGACGCCGACACCCATGGTGTTCGGACAATAGTGCTCGCGCCCCGCCCGGCAATTGCGGCAGATGCCACAGACGATGTGACCCTCACCGGAAACGCGCTGACCGATATAAAACTCTTTGACATCCGCGCCCAGTTCCTCGACGACACCAACGAACTCATGGCCAACAGTCATTGGGTAGGGAATGGTTGCAGCTGCCCAGGCATCCCAATTGAAGATGTGGATATCGGTGCCACAAATCGCAGTCTTTTTAACCCTGATCTTAACTTCACCCGGCCCCATTTCGGGTACGGGCACGTCTTTCAAAGTGAGGCCGGGAGCGGCTTCCTGCTTTACCAGTGCGCGCATGTTTTCTACTCCTGATAATAAATACGTTTAAATCAGCTCGAATGCCTTACCCACCTCGGTGAAGGCGGCAATAGCCTGGTCGATTTGGTCGAAATTATGGGCCGCGGACATTTGCGTACGGATTCGCGCCGAACCCTGGGGTACCACTGGATAGGAGAAGGCGATGACATAGATACCTTTTTCCAGTAATGCATCCGCCACCTTCGACGCCAGCGGTGCGTCACCGATCATGACCGGAATAATTGGGTGATCTCCCTCAATCAGGGTGAACCCGGCCGCGCTCATTCCCGCGCGGAAACGCGCGGCGTTGGCGCGAAGTCGTTCTCGCGCACCTGAACTGTTTTCGGCGATCTCGATTGCCTTGATAGCGGCGGCACATATTGACGGCGCCACGGCATTAGAAAAGAGGTACGGGCGTGCGCGTTGTCGTAACAGATCGACAATGGCCTTCGGGCCGGCGATATAGCCGCCTGATGCGCCACCGAGCGCTTTGCCGTAAGTACCGCTCAGGATCTGTACCCGGCCTTCGACTTTCTTGAACTCCGGCGTACCGGCACCACGCGCACCGAGCAAGCCTGTGGCATGACAATCGTCGACCATGACGGTCGCATCGTATTGCTCTGCCAAATCACAGATCGATGGCAGATTTGCGACAATTCCATCCATAGAGAACACGCCATCAGTCACAATCAA